>DCAZ01000003.1:4700-7051 GCA_002313925.1 Gemmatimonadales bacterium UBA1120 | reverse complement strand
TCGTACCTCATAGCCTTACCACGAAGATGCATGTGCGGTCCAAGGGACAGGAGGTAGGTATCCTCCTCAAATGGCCGCTGATGCTTCACCTCATAGTTCGGATCACCGGCAGGAATTACAAAGCGTGTCGTAAAATTGAGATCCGTGTCAACTACGTAGTCGATCACGTCACCCGGCTCATAGAACAAGAACCCTGCCCTGGTAAGATCCTCCACAGCCGAACCCGGACCTGGGGTCTTATGATAGTGCATATTTGTGGTGATATAGGGATCCTCGGGCAGAAGAACGCCCCAACCCTCAGGGTAGGTAAATGGCCCACGACCGGGAACACCAACTCCCATATGGCTGGACACTATATGGTGAACCCATGGACCTCCGGGACGAAGTTCAGCCTTCGAGATCCACTTTGCTTCCGTATGTGCACCTTCCGGTACCGGCATATGGAATGTGGGCTGCCAATCTTGTATAGAATCCGGGACGTGCACCGATTGCTCAAACTCAACAACAAGATCGGGCTCACCAATCCACCAGCCTGTGAGACCTCTACCAGATCCTTCCTTCGTATCTTCGAGTAGCATGGCTGACTCTGATGGAGATGCCCCTTCCGGAGTCTCACCTTCAGGAGCTCCCGCATCCACCCAAGCGATCACCGTTTCCTTATCAGCATCGTCGATATAGCGCTCGTCCTTGAAGGTGCCCTGGTGTTGGACATGAGCACCCCATGGAGGCATGTAGCCGCTCTCGAGCGCCCGCTTGATCCGGGGAGCCCAACGATAGGCTTCAGCGTAGGTCATCAGTGACATCGGAGCTGTAATCCCACCTACATCCGGTGCATTTGGACGGTGACAGTCCACACAGTTCTTCTGGAAGACCGGCAGAACATCCGCGTAGAAGCTAGGAGCAGCGTCTATCGCGCTAGACGCTAAAATACCTCCACTGCTGGTCTGTGCCGTCCCGACACTCGCAAAAGCCAGTATCCATAAGAAGTGTAGGACTGCCGTAGCCCCGATCTTTTCTACGCCCATGAGTCCCCCGCTGAGCTGGGAGCGAACCTGATTACCCCACGTTATACCAATAACTGGGTTACCTAAACATGTTAGGCGCCCCTGAGGCCCGCAACTTATTCGGGGACACCACAGCGGACGAGTAAAACAATGTTGGCTGGAGCTACCTAACCTGAGGCGTATGTGCCCCCAGTTTCGAGTACAACTCGGGCAACACCATTTTTGATACGCACTACGTTTGACCAGTAGCCGTTCATGATCACATCACCATCAGGGGCCACTAGCTCCCAAGTACCCGTTGTAATGATAAGGTCAGGGCCGAGGACCTTGTGATCTAGCATAGATGTATTGAACTGGGCTTGGTGAGCGATACCATCTGGACTTATTCCATCCTCTATTTGCTTACGGATCGCGTCCATCCCTCTAAGAGGCTCTGGTTCTGTAGGGATCAGCCTAATAGCGTCCTCCTCGAAGATGCTCATCAAGCCTTCAACGTCTCCTGCATGAAAACCATCGACACCCCTTTTCGTCATGGCCCTTACGGCATCTAGCATTGTTGCTTCATTCATACCGAATCCCTCCTGTTTAGAATTCTGAACTCAGTTCCGTGAAAGGGCCTGAATTGAAATCACGATCCAACATATGAGCCACACTGAACACTCAAAACAGTGCTTATGGACTCACCGGTGGGTGCGGTGAACATCGTAACGGTGGCTATCAATTGCCCGTGGTGCGGCGAGACCGTCGAACTTCTGGTAGATCCGAGCGGCGGAGATTCTCAGGATTATGTTGAAGATTGTGAAGTGTGTTGCCGGCCATGGCATATATCCGTCGTGTTGGGCCCGACTGGCGATGTCAGTGTGACCGCGGAACCGAGCGATTAACTGCCATGATCCGCGTGAATAGCACTGATTTGCCTCGCAAATAGATAAGCTACTTTCCAATATGGAAAGTGTTTGTTAAGTTACTTTCCATATTGGAAACTAACGTGGGGATTCAGAAATTATGACTGATGAAAATCAGATTACAACCGCAGAGGCACAATCAGCACTTGAGTCTTTGAACAAAATAGGAAATGAGACAATATCGTCTTTAAGGCCACCACTCTGGTTTATCACTATAACCTCTTTGTTGTGTGGCATCCTCACGTTCTCACTTGCAGTAGCAGAGCATGAGAACTTGTGGGGCTTAGGGGTGTGGTTATCAGGCATCGCAGTTGTCTTGTTGGTTCTATTTTGGATGTACAGCGCGCGATTACTGGGTGTAAGAGCACCACTCTTACCACCTTCAGGTTCAGGAAAAGTTTTTCTTGCCTTACAGACACTCTTCTTTGCTGTTGTGGTGTTC
>DCAZ01000003.1:0-4319 GCA_002313925.1 Gemmatimonadales bacterium UBA1120 | reverse complement strand
TTTCCTATAGCTGATCTTCCTTTGGCTCCCTATATCGCGGCCGTAATCGTCAGTTTGTCCGTCGCATATCTGACGTATAAGTACCCAACGAATGAATGGGTACAGCAGAATGCTTCAAAATGAAGAATTCACGCTTTAATGCCCTGATTCACGCACCTAATCGGTTGCATATATGCGCGATGTTATCCACTTCGGGTGAACTGGAATTCAAACTCCTTCGCGAACAGCTCGATGTCAGTGATTCGGTGCTCTCCAAGCACATCAAATCACTTGAAGAGGCTGGCTATGTTGCCGTCGCAAAAAGAAGGGATTTTGGACACCGACGCACATGGCTTTCATTAACCTCTGCGGGTCGTGGTGCCTATACCGAACACGTCAACGAACTGAGAGAAATGGTTGGCTGACAACATAATAGAAGGGCCGGAAACCCTTGTTTTTACTGGCCTTACAGCAGTGCGCCCGACAGGATTCGAACCTGTGACCTCGTGCTCCGGAGGCACGCGCTCTATCCAACTGAGCTACGGGCGCATTTGAGGATCAAGATCGCGCAACCACCTTGCCGGTCAAGCTGAAAACCAGGGTAGGAATAAGTCGACGCCCGCCACGGTAAAGTGACGGACGCCGTCAGACGAGCGCGTGAAATAAGCCGAGTTCTGTCCCCTCGCGGGGGAGGATCATTCCTCTAGGACTACCGTTGCCGGCAGCCTCGTGCGGCCTACCCGGGACTCAGTTGGAGCGAGCAACTCCTTGTCCCCTATTTGGCCTTGCTCCGGGTGGGGTTTGCCTTGCGACTCCCGTTACCGGAAGCCCGGTGCGCCCTTACCGCACCCTTTCACCCTTGCCTGTGCCGCAAGCGGCCATCGGCGGTCTACTCTCTGTTGCACTTTCCGTCGCCTCTCAGCGCCCGGGCGTTACCCGGCACCCTGCCCTGCGGAGCTCGGACTTTCCTCCGGTGGCATAAGCCATCGGCGATCCTCACTCACGCGCTCATCTCAATCCTAACTCATGGGCCGAGCTCCCCCCAGTCCCCTAGTGTATTCAAACCTCTCGACCACCTCATTCCATCTAACCCAGAGAATTTGACTTGCAGGGATTCAGGCCACACGATCCCGTTTGATTAACCCAGCGAGAACCCTGCGATGCTGCGTCGAAGCTTTCTGTGGTCCATAGTCCTTCTTGTCATCACTCCACTTGGAGTCATTGGTCAAGAAGAGCCAGTTGTTGTCTACCTTGTGAGACACTCTGAACGAGCGGAGGACGGCACGGACGATCCCCCGATTTCAGAAGCTGGGTGGGCACGATCACGGCTTTTGTCCAAGATGCTCCAGGATGCCGGGCTAACACATATCCATTCAACCGACTACAAGCGTACACTTTCGACGGGTGAGCCCACAGCAGAAGCTACTGGCTTAACGATCGACTTGTACGATGCAAGAGATCTTGTTGTAGCAGCCGCGCTTATAGCTGCTACTCCTGGGCGCCATCTGGTTTTAGGACACTCAAACACGACACCGGGCTTCGTTGAAGCCCTAGGTGGAGAGGCAGGCACCCCGATCGCTGAAATGGAGTATGACAGGCTCTACATTGTCACACTATTCCAGGGCAATGTGAGTTCAGTGCTTCTCAGATTTGGTGAGAAATTTAGCGGGTAACTCGAGTTCGAAGACCGAGCAAACGATATCTCATCTGCTCAGTCTCAGGATCCATCCTGAGAAATGGGGCGGCCCCCATTCCCCTCATCAAAATACTCCCGGAACCAGTCGAACATCCGTTCCCAATGATCCACAAAATCCTCAGCAGAACTCGCCCGCCCCGCCCCATGACCTCCACTCATGTAGTTAACCCAGACAACCTCTTTTCCGAGCCGACGGAGCGCATAGTACATCTCCCGTTGATTCGTTGCGGGCACATTCCAGTCTCCTTCACCGGAAAGCATCAGTAGTGGGGTATTGATGCGGTCTGCGAACATGATCGCTGAATGTTCTATGTATTTCTGTGGTTGTTCCCACAGGGTTGCTCCGATGCGGTCCTGCCCAATCTCAGCCGCGCGATAGTTACGAGTGGTAATCCTAGGGCTATCGCCGAGAAATGAGATCATATTCACTTTGCCGGATACATTCGCCGCAGCGGCAAAACGATCGGTCTGGGTAATCAGTAAATTCACCGCGTAACCACCGTAGCTCTGGCCATACACACCGATCTTGTCGTTATCGACTATACCGCGATCAACAAGCTTGTTGATCGCAGATGGGACCGCTTTGAGCCAAGCCTCCCCAGGAAAGCCTTCTTCAAACCGCACAGAAGGCCTGAACCCGAACCACCCCTGAGCCGTAATGAGGTTCATGTTCTCGTTATAACCGTTATCGAAGAACTGCTCGTAGATCTCTGCTACCAGAGGATATTTCCGGCCAGGCTCATAGCCGACGGGGTAATAGAGGATCCCGTAAAGCGTATTCCCGTCTATATCGAGATATTCGATGAGTTCAGTTTTCGAGAGTGGAAGATCAGCAAGCTGAGAATTTAGATCAGTTAACTGCTTACGCTCACTAAAGTTCTCACTAGCGGCCCAAATCTCATCCGGACGATTACCGTCCGACATCCTATAGATGACCGTGCCCCCATCATCCGAGAAATTGAAGGAGCGGTACAGGTTTTCATCGAGCATCATGGTTTCAATCACGCCCGACTGAAGATCAAGACGCTTCAAGCCTCGCTGCCATTCGTCACTAGCGGAGTAGGTGAAATAGATATAGCGACCGTCTTCACTCCATGATTGGACGGACCGGGAAGGCCGCGATTCCTCATCCTCTTCGAGTGGCAAAACAAGTTCAAGGCCACCGTCATCTGGAGAAAGGATATGCCATCCCGTCTGAGAACTCATGAGAATATTCTGGTCGTCAGGACTCCACCTCATCGGCGAGAAACTCATCTTGGTAGAATCGTCTTCAGACACAGAACCACGATGTTGTTCGGTAAGATTGGTTGTACTGTCCTCTTCAAGCTTTCTCAGGAAAACATTTCCCTCCTCACTGTAAACAAACGCGTCTCCAGCCTTGTTCCAGTTTGGGTTTGTACGGCGCTCGCTTGGAGCTACAATCGATTCCGGAGCTGACCCGTCGAGCACCAGTTTGAGGATTTCATACTCTGTGCCCTCATTTCTCTCGTAAGCTGTTTTTTGGGGTTTGACAGCGGTATAGGTCACGAAGTCTCCGGATTCTCCAAACCGGAGACCCTGCACGTCAGCCTCGGGGAGGATCTCCTCGACCGATCCACTACTAACACTCACGAGCGCAGCTACCTGTCGGCTAGCAAGGTTCCTAACTCTGTCCCAAGCCAGAAAATCGTTCCGTGAATCCTGGACAACGACTGGCCCAGAGGTCATTACAGCAAATGCCTGTCGTGCCTCTTCTGCCCACGCTTCCGGCCTTAGTGAGAGGAGAACAGACGATCCATCCGGGGCCCAAATAAGGGGTGAGCTAGATGATATCTCTTTGGCAGTGCTAAGGTTGACGGATCTCGTGTTTCCAGATTCAATATCGTACACCCTAAGCTGGTACTGGCCTCCCACCATCAAGAAATACCCGAGCTGAGTGTCGTCAGGAGACCATGTCAGCCCCCTAACCTGCACCGGGTCGCCGAATAGCCATTCCTGATCGCCAGATATGGTTTCAATGAGGAGTACACGTGTGCTTGCGGGACTTACGTACGTCGGATCTCCGAAACGCATATGATCAACATCGGTGCGGTCTCTGCGAGATTGCACCGTGACTGCCAACCACCGACCATCGGAAGTGACATCCGCAATGCTTCCCGACATAACGTCGAGTGCCGTATTGGGTGTGAAGAGGCCATCCTGCTGTGCAATTACTGAATCGCCAGCTGCAGATACAAGTATGAGCGCGATAAAAACAGACCGTTTGAACATCTTTTAGATCTCCTGCTTAAAATCTTGAGTACGGCATTAGACCAAGTCTTTTAGCTCACGCCTAATCACCTGGGCTGCGCCTTGGCGGTCGACATTGAGGCCATCGTCCGGGTTGACCAGTCCGCGGATCTGTGGGCAAGACCCGAGTATCTGAGGACATTCGCTCCGGATCCTCGGATGCCTGATACGCAAGCATCGCGGCAAGCGTCGCGTTATTCCGGAGGTCTGCAAAAACGATCTTATCAAATGTGTCCCGGTTGGTATGCCACGTGTATTGCCGATAATCCGGGTAGTTCGACTGTAGGCGGAATCCCGGAGCAGGCTTACAGATGAAAGACATATGATCGCTTCCACCAGTCTCCGGAACTCCGGGAATATCTAATTCTATATGACC
>DCAZ01000062.1 GCA_002313925.1 Gemmatimonadales bacterium UBA1120 | reverse complement strand
CCCGAACTGTACCCGCTGGAAATGCTAAGCGATTGGTGGTGATCGATGGGGAAGCACTGCCAAAAGGATGGCTGGGAAAGCCTCGGGCTTGCCAGCAGGGTGCGAGAGCGACTTCAGCTGACTTACTCGTGTTCGCCGACGCTGATACCACGCATGGGGACAGATTACTTAGTCGTTCCATCACAGAACTTTAGAACGAACGTGCGGACCTGCTCAATGTGCTCGGATTCCAAGTAATGGAGTCATTTTGGGAGTATCTTGTCCAACCGCAAATTTTCCTGGCGGTTGTATTTCGGCATCCGGATCTGGAGCGGTCAGCACGGAGTAGCCAATGGCAGGATGGGGTCGCCAACGGGCAGTTCATGCTCATGCCACGAACATCATATGAGGCAATTGGAGGACATGAATCAGTGCGAGATCGGGTACTTGAAGATCTTGCTTTAGCTCAGACAGTAAAACGACACGGCCGAACCTTCGTGATCCGGATAGCGATGGATGACCTTAGGACGCGCATGTACCGTTCACTTACCGGCATGATCGCCGGGTGGTCGCGACTGATTCAGATGGGAGCCGCACAAGGACAGCCTTTGATAGCTTCATTTGGAGTAGTGACTGTCACGACTTTATGCTTTTGGATTGTGCCCCCTCTAGTGCTGATGTCGGCTCTGGCGGGCTTCGGGGGAGAAACACTGCTCATTTGGTCAGCATTGGTTTGCGGTCTCAGTGTTGGTATTCATGCTGCCTTTCTGCACTTTCTTGGTGGCCCGGCCTACTATGCCGTGTTCTATCCGCTGGGATCCTTCATGGTGATCTATATAATGATCCGTTCCAAGATTTGTGCAGGGGATGTGGAGTGGAAGAGTCGACGGTATAAGGTTTCGAACTAGCCCAAGAAGCCGTGAGCCGAGAATCTTCCAAATCGACGCTTGTCGAGGAACTTAAGGCCCAAGCTAAGTCTCTCGGGTTCTCACGAGTCGGTATTGCAGCGGTGAGCCCAAGTACCCATATCGATTTCTATCAGTCCTGGATCGATGCAGGCATGCACGGTGAGATGCGGTACCTCTCGCGCGAAGAGTCTGTCAAGCGGCGCAGTGATGTTGAACAGACACTTCCAGGTGCGCGTTCTGTGATTGTCGTTACACATGACTATCTCACAGAAGGCCTAGGAGGTTCACCGGATGATCCTGCGATGGCTATTGTTGCAAGATACGCACGCGGGGATGATTACCATGACATCATCAAGAGCAAACTCCTGGGATTACTCAAATGGCTCAGCCAGCGCGTCCCGGAGAGAGTAGAGGGCAGGGCTTATGTTGATACCGGCCCAATTCTCGAACGAGACCTTGCTCAGAGGGCAGGGCTAGGTTGGTTCGGGAAGAATACGATGCTGATCGACCCAACTACCGGTTCGTTCTTCTTTCTTGGATTACTCCTGATCGATCTCGAGCTTTCAGCGGACTCACCATTTCTCGACGATCGTTGTGGAACGTGTCGTTCATGTCTTGATGCTTGTCCAACGGGCGCGCTCCTGGGACGCGATGCCGAGGGTGCTCCTGTGATGGATGCCCGCCGCTGCATCTCCTATCTCACGATCGAGCTTCGCTCGGCAATTCCAGTGGAATTCAGGAGTGCTATCGGTAATCGGATTTACGGGTGTGATATTTGCCAGGAAGTATGTCCGTGGAATGAGCGTTTTGCCGAGGCAACCGGAGCGCCAGCGTACCGAGCCAGCCAGGATTTGGATGGCCCATCATTGCTTGATTTGGCTGAAACTCTTCTTTCTACAGATGAGCTTGGCTTCCGTAAGACATTCAAGAAGTCGGCTATAAAGCGCGCGAAACGCTCTGGTTTGCTCCGTAATATTTGCATTGCACTCGGCAACTGGGGTGCTCCGGCAGCAGTGACGACACTGTTACGCGCTCTCTCAGATATGGAACCGCTCGTTAGGGGTCATGCTGCCTGGGCACTAGGACAAATCGGGTCAAGTTCAGCACGATCCGCTTTATCTGAGAAGCTGACTAGTGAAGAGGATGCTTGGGTGAGGACCGAAATTTCTGCAGCAATCGAAACCCAGGATTCTTCCAGTTTTTGAGAAACGGGTTTGTCATATATAGGCTTCCGCACCAGTCATATGGAAACTAGTTTGGCGCTCTATGAAAACTCACCGATGGTTTTGGGTTGCATCCGCACTCTTACTGGGATGTGCTCCTGATGCACCAGGTTCATCCAACTACGAAGCTGTAGCCGATGTTCAGGAGCTTATGCTCACAGTGCTGGAGCCTGCAGCTGAGGCATACTGGGATGCAGTTGGTTGGATCATAGATGAGACCGGTGAGCAGGAGATAGCGCCAGCGAATCCAGAAGAGTGGGAGGCGGTGCGTAATGCAGCTTTCGTAATAGCAGAGTCCGGCAATCTGCTGATGATGGATAGCAGAGCATTAGATCAGACCAGTTGGATCGCTATGTCAAAGGCAATGGTCCAAGTCGGGCGAACGGCAATAGAGGCGGCTGAGGCAAGAGATAAGAATGCCGTCTTCGATGCAGGTGCAGAAGTGTACTACGTCTGCACGGCTTGCCATGCAACATATGCGCTAGGCACACTGCGTCCGAACGACGAACGGGCTAACTGACGGTTCCAGCTTGATCGAGCGCTTTCTTGAATGGCTCGGGGCTACGCCTTGGAGCGTTGCACTTCTGGAATCTCTCTACATGTGGCCGCTGATAGAGACCGTTCATGTTCTCACGATCGCTCTATTCGTAGGTACAGCAGTAATGATGGACCTGCGGCTTCTTGGTTTTGCTTTCAAGAGAGTGCCTGCTTCAGCTTTTACAGAGCGGCTGCTTCCGTGGACCAGGGTAGGTTTCGCAGTGTCGCTCGTGACAGGTCTTCTCGTATTTTACTCTCAGCCGGTGCGTTACTACCACAACGTATTTTTCCGTATCAAAGTACTCGCGTTGATACTCGCGGGTCTCAACGTTTGGCTATTTCATTCGAGAATCCATCGTCGTGTCTCACAATGGGATCTTAATCCGGTGCCACCCCGTGCTGCCCGGGTCGCAGGCGTGGTCTCCATCTTTGCATGGGCGCTGGTTGTTGTTACTGGGCGGATGATCGCCTACAACTGGTTTGACTGTGACCTTCAGCCTCAGCCGGATTTTGTGAATTGGCTTGCCGGATGTGTGGTCGAAGCCGGGGTAGAAT
>DCAZ01000129.1:13218-21926 GCA_002313925.1 Gemmatimonadales bacterium UBA1120 | reverse complement strand
CTTGCACTTGCCTTTTTCTTTAGATCTTTAACTACACTTGGCTGGGTTGTTACGTACTTAGGCTTGAACCCATTTTCGACATCGACCCCCAATTCTTTCTTTGGTAAGTCCCGAACGTGTCCGACAGATGCAGCAACTTCATATCCGTCGCCAAGATATTTTTCTATCGTGCGGGCCTTCGTGGGTGATTCGACAATCACGAGTGTATGACTCATTCCATCCCATTCCGTGGGTTATTCGCTTGTAGTATCTCCGAGATACGGACCGACACATCTTCTACTGAGAAGCCGTCAGTGTCCACCTTATGCTCTGCCTGACTGTACGCATCCGAGCGTTCTCTAAGGAGGTCTCGTGCCTTTTCCAGGGGATTTGAGCAACTAAGCAAAGGCCTAATATTCTCAGAATTTCCAACCCGTCGAATCACTTCCTCAGGACTTACGGAGAGCCAAATGGTAACCGTGCCATCTGGTATCTCATCGAAGCGTCCAGGGACAGCTGCCCAACCCCCTCCAGTGGCGATCACTACTTCGTCTTGATTGAGAACTTCTCGAGTCTTTTTGTGTTCTTCTAGCCGAAAGAAGGATTCTCCAGAATCCTGAAAGATTTCAGCAATTGACATACCAGCATCATGGGTGATGGCCTCATCAATATCTTCAAAACGCCAACCCAGTTGCTCCGCGAGCTTCCTGCCTACAGTCGATTTTCCAGAACCCATAAAGCCTATAAGGAGAACCCTGTGGGCAGGGAAGATTTTCACCGTTCGCCAAAGCCTCGTTCTTTCAGATGTAAGATGTAGCCATCAAAATTTCTCCGCACCTCGGAAAGAGAGTCACCGCCAAACTTGTCTAGGAAGGCGTCTGCAAGCGTCAACGCTACCATGCCTTCGGCGACCACAGCCGCTGCCGGAACAGCACATACGTCACTTCTCTCAACTGCAGCATCCCCATCTGACCCATCACGAAGATCAACACTAGGCAGTCGCTTTCGCAGCGTTGAAATAGGTTTCATCGCGCCACGCACGAGAAGAGGTTCACCTGTGGTGACTCCCCCTTCAAGTCCCCCCGCGCGATTCGAAGCACGAACAATCCCTCCACTCCGTGATCTCTCCTCAGCACGTACAATCGGATCATGCACTCCAGAGCCTGGTCGACGTGCGCCTTCGAAACCAAGACCGATCTCGACACCTTTCACGGCATGGACTGACATGACCGCACGTGCCAAGCGTCCATCAAGCTTCAGGTCCCATGACACATAGCTTCCGAGACCTACCGGAAGACCTAAGGAGACAACCTCAAACACACCACCGAGCGTATCTCCTTTCTCCTTGGCTCCGTCGATCTCAGCCATCATTCTCGTTACCGCACCCTCATCGAGACAGCGAACAGGGTTACGGTCAGCTGCCGCGTTGATGTCCTCAGGTAACTCAATGACCTGAGCCTCAACTGGGCCAATAGACGTGACGTGACTCTCTACTCGGATATCAAACTCTGAAAGAAATCGTTTGGCGACAGCAGCGCAGGCCACACGAGCCGCAGTTTCCCGAGCGCTCGCGCGTTCTAGAATGTCACGTACGTCACGACGGTCGTACTTCAGCGCACCAACCAAATCAGCGTGACCCGGACGTGGTAGATAGTGAGGCCGTAAGGCTTTTGGATTTGCATCCTCCGCAGGAGGAAGATGACTCATCGCCGTAGTCCAGTTCTCCCAGTCACGGTTCCATATCAGCATCGAAATCGGAGATCCGAGTGTTTCACCCAAGCGCACACCACTCAGCAGTTCGGCGCAGTCACTTTCAATCTGCATACGCCGTCCTCGCCCATAGCCCCCCTGGCGACGTTTTAATTCAGGATCTACGTCTCGCTTCATCTCAAGGGAAAGACCTGCAGGAATCCCTTCGATAAGGGCGGTGAGACCCCGACCGTGTGACTCTCCAGCTGTGCTGAACGAGATGCGTCCCATATTACTCCTGATTAGGACTACAAGGCCTTAATCCTAGAAACCTAAGCGTATCACTATATAGATAAGGTTCGGGCGCGAACCAAGAGCTGTCCTTACTGGATAGAGATAACACGCAGGTGCCCAGGACTCTATCGGGATACTTCTTGTCGGCCTGAATCGGGCATTTACTCCCTAAGGATTATCAGAAGTTGCGAATGTGACATCGGGCGATCAGAAAACATGTTCTGCGAATCTTTGTCACCTGGTACAAGCAACCTCATCAGGAGCGCTCGGAGGCACCAAGAGAGTCGGAGTTGGAATCGACCCATGATAGATGGAGCAACCCTCTATGGGTTCAAGGGCTACATGAGTAGCCGTAGCTGACCAACCTTCAGAATCAGCGTTGACGGATATACTCACATCGCGAGAACTGATGAAGGCTAAATCTGATTTCTCTGCAGTATAGGAATACTCGCTGGCGTAGTAGATCTCCTGCTGGTTTGCCAGGTTCTTAAGGTCAGCTTCCATGGCAGCAAAATACGATCTATATGTCATGTTGGAGACCTTGGGAATCGCGAGCGCTGCCAGGATGCCCAAAATTACAATGACTATAAGTAGCTCTATAAGTGTAAAGCCCTGTTTGTTACTCATTTTGGGCCCCAAGTCTTGTATGGCAATGATCTATGAAGCACATCCACAGAAAGAACGTAGCTCTAAAGTTCAATCAGGAGAAAGATCAGTATCCCAAGGATCTTCGAGCGGTGGTGTCCATCGAGGTGCACGGGGAGGCCAACAATTACTCTTGAGGATCCATCCCAGAGCGGAAACGCCATCTCTCCAACCGATTTTCTTTCCTTCGGAGTAAGAACGTCCGTGATAACTGATCGGTAACTCGTAGATGCGCGCACCTGCTTGGGCCAGGCGAGCAGTAAGTTCCGGTTCTATCCCGAACCTCTTGGTGGATAGGGGAAGAGACCTGAGTAGATCAGCGCGGATCATCTTATAGCAGGTCTCCATGTCGGTGAGATTCACGTCAGTCAGGATATTTGACAGAAGCGTTAATAGGCGATTCCCAACTGAGTGCCAAAACAACAAGACACGATGAGGGCCACCCAAAAAACGTGAGCCGTAAACAGCATCAGCCTTGCCACTTAGGATCGGCTCCAAGAGAACAGGAAGTTCCAACGGATCATACTCAAGATCAGCGTCCTGAATGACTACGACATGCCCTTTTACCCGCTCAAACCCCGTACGAAGTGCAGCACCCTTACCCAGATTCTTCTCATGCATGCACAATTGGTCAATCAACTCGTCTGCAAGATTGACTAGCAGATCACGCGTCCCATCGGTTGAGCCATCGTCAACGACAACCACATCTAAATCAAGCGGTACCTCTCGGACCTGGCGCAGTAGTTTCTCCACCGTTGCTATCTCGTTATAAACCGGAATTACAACGGAAAGCACCACCTTGTCCCAAGGGAGAGAGGCATTCCGCAGAATGGGAGAACCAATTTGTGAAATCTTTTTATCTGGACTTCTCTGAGCCATATCGATTCTAGAGACCCCTTCACCGTTGATCGATCCTCGTGGGTGAGCCCCAAGCTAGTAAATCTGTTATGCACACCCGTGTAGTCGCCAGCATTAAGTCGGGTCGCAGGTACCCGAGATTATTTAAACTTACCCAGGCCGAGCGATCTTACGGATATCTCCCGGCATCGCATACCCGATACCAGAAAGTCGCCCAACTGGTAGCAGCGCCTCTGGATCGACCTCTAATCTACCTTTGATTCGAGGAAGTGAGGCATCCAGCCTGATGCCGACCACTCTCCCTATCACAAGCGTGTTGGGAGCGGCACCCAAAGCCACCTCCTGTTCGAGGACGCACTCAAGTACCGCTGGGCATCCATCAACATATGGCGCATCTACACGGTTAGACGGTTCGGCCTTTAATCCAGCAAGCTCGAACTCATCTACCGCCGCGTCTACTTCCGCAGAGGTAAGATTCATTACATCGAGTTGCGAAGCTGTAACAACATTAGCGCAAAAGGCGAGCCGGTTCCTGATATTGATTAAGGTATCTTTCGGGCCAGTTGCCCGGTGACCGACCGAAATACCAACAAGAATCGGTGCATGAGACAGAGCAGAAAAATAGCTGAATGGGGCCAAATTTGGTGTATCACCGGACCCCCAAGTTGAGATCCAACCGATTGGACGCGGGACTACCAGTGATGTTAGAAGCTGGTAGCGTTCGCTAGCAGAGATCTCACTTGTATCAATTAATCGGACCCCTTCGTCCGATTTCGGACTAGGGGATTTACCATAACCCGTACTCAATGGTTCGCAGGTACTTCCAGGATCTGCCCGGCGTAGATCGTGCTTCCGTGAAGTCCGTTTGCCTGTCTGAGTTCATCTACAGTGGTTTGGTGTCTTCGGGCAATCGTCCACAAAGAGTCCCCAGATCTTACTGTATAGGATATTTCTTCTGATCGGGAAGCTGTGCGTCTCTGAAGTATCTCTACGTAGCCAGCGTATTGATTTGGGAAAATCGCAATATGGTAATGCGGAGGATAACGCTCCCTTGTTGCCTCTAGGACACGGGTCTGCTCCAGGTCCTCGAGAACCCTCTCGAGCCACAGTCGACAGTTTCGATTTCCACTGTAACGCAGATCTACAGCCATGCCAGTCGGGTGGACTGACCGGTCTGAGGCGTTACGTGGTTGTCGTTCGGTTGGCCGCGTCAGGCTCGTAATCACTAACTGTTCACCGCAAGCTGCCATGTACTGACGGGACAGACGTTCAATGAAGAGTGCGACTTCTGGCCGAGCGAACGGAAATGACACTGCATGCAGCTGAAAATCACGGTTCGGACTTACTCGGACGAGCCATCCTTGTGAAGCGAAGTACCCAACCCGTTCAGGCGTATCTATGTAGGTGAAGTCATGCTCCTCTGCGACCCGATTCTGAAGATCTAGCGATTTGCTCGAACCTCTCAAGCTCTGCCCGGAAGCCGGAGTGGTCCAAGCCACTAGTAGAATCAGAAAGAGAGGGCGAATAAAGACCCTTTTAGCAGCACACTCTTTCACAACTGTTCTTGTCATGGCACCCCATATGTAAACATATGTTTCCACTGAGACAAGGATCTCCCTCGTGGTACTGCATGGTGCTCTACGACGACCTCTATACTCAACCCTCAGTGGCAGAGTATAGCTGAGCTACAACATCCCAATTGACAACATTCCACCAAGCAGAAAGGTAGTCAGGACGACGGTTCTGGTAGTTCAGATAATATGCATGTTCCCAGACATCCACACCGAGGATCGGCGTCATTCCCCTCATCAATGGACTATCCTGATTAGCGGTTGAGAAGCAACAAGCCGCTCCGTCATCATCAACGCATAACCACCCCCACCCCGATCCAAACTGACCTCCTGCGGTTGCCTGGAACTTAGATTTGAAGTCGTCTAACGATCCAAAAGCATTATCGATGGCTAGTGAAAGATCTCCCGAAGGGCTGTCGGTTCCACCCGGTGTCATGATCGACCAGAAGAGAGCATGGTTAGCATAGCCACCCCCATTATTTCTGACTGCTCCTCTGATTGATTCTGGAAGCGCGTCGATATCAGAGAGCAAGTCCTCCACACTATGACTGTGAAAATCGGCATGGTCTGCTAATGCAGCGTTAAGATTGCTGGTATACGCAGCATGATGCTTACCGTGATGGATCCCCATCGTTCGGGCGTCAATATAGGGCTCGAGTGCGTCGTGATCGTACCCGAGGTCCGGAAGTTCGAATGGATAGGCCATATAGTATGACTCCTTAGTTCTGCTGATATCTAAGCAAAATGAATAGGGTTCCGGCGCCGTGTAACTCCTTTAAACTCCTCCTCCAACTACCTTATCCGTAGCCCTGACCCACGGTTTTCTCTCGAAGTAGCTCCTGGTCTCCTCAACAACAGTTGGGGCAAGGAAAATAAGGGCAAGTAGGTTCGGCCAGATGACAATCGCCAGCGCGACGTCACCTAACGCCCATACGACCGCTAGTGGAAGCACCGCCCCTAGAAAGTGAGCTACTAGGAAAAGCATTTTATAGGGTAAAAGCGCTCTCTGTCCGAAAAGATAGTGGGCACATCTATCTCCATAGTAACTCCAGGAAATTGCGGTAGAGATTCCAAAAAGCAGCACACCAAACACGACGATTAAATGGCCCCAGTCTCCTAAGGGAGCCAACCCTTCTCGGAATGCTGCAGCTGTTAGAGGCGCCGCATTCTCTACTGCGTCTCCATAAAGCGAAGAAAGAGTGTCCAAACCTGAGGCGTTAACAGCTGCTCCTAGTTGAGGAAAAACTGTTCCGGTAAATAACTGCGTCTGTGCTTCGTTAACGTATAGTCTATTTACAGGTGCCTCATGCCACGAAACGAGGGGATCACCCACTCCCGCCTGCATATGTGCACCCTCAATGATCACGATCTCGTCAGGTGCCCTAACCCCTTCGTATCTGCTCTCCGCAGTCTGTGCGGTATAAGTAATATCTCCTCCACCAAGTGTGATCTCCGTCGGGAACCGTTCCGAATAAGTTCCTGTCAGAATAATGACAAGACCTGTGAAGGAGCAGATCACGATGGTATCGATGAACGGCTCCAGTAGGGCAACTACGCCCTCTGATACCGGCTCATTGGTTTTTGCTGCAGCATGCGCGATAGGTGCTGAACCCTGACCAGCTTCGTTCGAAAAAAGACCTCGCCGTACACCCCACATCAGAGTAATGATGAAAACACCCGCGCCCACCCCGGCGACACCTGCTTGCGGGTTAAAGGCTTCGGTGAAGATCGTTATAAAGGCACCCGGCACTTCACCTAAGTTCATCAGGATGATCAGTAGTGCACCGGCCACGTAGATAGCCGCCATAATCGGCGCTAGGACTGCAGTCACTCGCCCGATGCGCGCGATTCCACCAAGAATCACGGCACCGACAATCCCTGCAGTGATTACTCCAGTGATCCATAGGGGTACGCCGAATGTAGTACCCAACTGATCAGCAACCGTGTTTGCCTGCACCGCGTTTCCTGTAAAGAACGCGGTAAAGGCAAGCATAAGAGCAAAGAAAACGGCCATTGGCTTCCACTTAGGCCCCAGCCCTCTCTCGATGTAGTACATCGGTCCACCCGCTACTGTCCCGCGTTCGTCTTCAATCCGGTACTTCTGAGCTAGCGTGACCTCCGAGTATTTCGTTGCCATACCCAAGAAGGCAGTCACCCACATCCAGAAGAGCGCTCCGGGACCACCCCAGTGAATCGCCATTGCCACGCCAGCGATGTTGCCGATCCCGACTGTAGCTGAGAGGGCTGTAGTCAGCGCCTGGAAATGTGATACGTCTCCGGGATCATCGGGGTCATCGTATTTTCCACTGGTGACTCCGAAGCCATGTGCAAGGCGGGTAATCTGGACAAAGCCCGTCCGGATTGTGAGGTACAGGCCAGTGCCAAGAAGAAGGATCACCATAACCGCGACCTGCTCGCCATCCTCGCCGCCGATCCTCGGACCGATGTTGATGATCCACTTGTTGGCGAAGTCTACGATGAGCTGCAGTAGGCTATTTACGTTTTCCAACCAATTCATGAGCGTCTATTCTCT
Organism: Gemmatimonadales bacterium UBA1120; assembly: GCA_002313925.1. Taxonomy (GTDB): domain Bacteria; phylum Gemmatimonadota; class Gemmatimonadetes; order Longimicrobiales; family Gaopeijiaceae; genus UBA1142. Next base: position 14,357 of record DCAZ01000129.1, on the reverse strand, counting down.
ATGAGACATGGGTGGGGAGACGGATATCAGATCACCTGGCTACGCAGCCGCAAGAGCCATATCACAGACGTGAACAGCAACCATGTAAGCGAGCAACTCGTGAGCTCGGTTCACGATCTCATCCACTGATGGGCTCTCTTGGAACATCTCCTCAGCCTTATCGCGCAATTCAGGGATAGTCGGCAGATGCGGTAATGACATCTCAGCGATCCGCGTTTCGAGTTGGTTTCGCGTACGCTTTGCCCGGTCCGAAAGATCTTCCAATGTATGGGATTCGGTCCATGACTCCCTGACCCGAGTTGCAATGACCTCGACGCTGAACGAGCCGGCCAATTCAGTGGCGACCTTATCCAACACTTTCCGTCCAATCGGGTTCACTCCTCGAACAACTTCGTCTGGTGGTGATCTGAGATCCCAAACCAAACCGAACCAGGACATAATCTTCAGGATATAGTAGGAGATATCGATCTCCCACCAACGAAAGCCCTGACGGGTCGAACTCTGGTAGTGGTGATGGTTATTGTGCCAGCCTTCACCTAGCGTAATAAGCGCCAGGAAGAAGTTGTTACGCGAGTCGTCTCCAGTCAGATAACGCTGTGAACCCCACACGTGAGCCAGAGAGTTGATAGCAAACGTACCGTGGTAGACAGCAACAGTACTCCAGAAGAAGCCGACTACAAGCATGGGCCATCCGCCCCATAGCCACATGGCAAATCCAAGCAGGAACGCAGGCGAATAATTTGTCTTATTTAGGATTACAAGCTCTCGGTATTGCGTGAGATCTCGGACAGTTTCAGGATTGGGCTCCCGATTCTTCGGGTTGAAGATCCAGCCAAAGTGCGAGTACCAGAAGCCGAAGAGACCGGGAGAGTGAACATCTTCCGGGGTGTCTGAGTGCAGGTGGTGGTGCCGATGAACCGCTGCCCACCAAATTGCACCTCGTTGAGCAGATGTTTGACCCAAGAATGCAATCAAGAATTGCATAACTCGGTTGGTCTTGTAGGACCGGTGACTGAAGTACCTGTGGTATCCTGCCGTGATCGCCCACATACGAATGAAGTAGAGCGCCACCGCAACCCATAGAGCCTGCAGGGTCACTCCAGTCCATATCGCTCCAAAACAAGCTAGATGGACGAGAA
>DCAZ01000129.1:5992-12839 GCA_002313925.1 Gemmatimonadales bacterium UBA1120 | reverse complement strand
GGCTGGCCACTCCCTTCCTCCGGTCGAAAGATGGGTAAGGGTGCGCAACAACCGCCGAACGTAATGAAGGATAGGCACGTAGCCAAGGATTGACGAAGTTTCCTGCGGCCGTGAGTGTTTAAATTATCTATTTATTCTGGCTGCTAGATGTAAGGGAAAATTAGACGCTGAGCCTAGTGTTCGATGTTAAATCTTCGATCAAAGAGACACATGAGCGACATAGCTGTAATGCCTAAACAGGAAGCAACTGTGAGTCGACTAGAGTACAAAGTGAAAGACCTCGGCCTATCTGAGTGGGGGAGGAACGAGATACGTCTTGCCGAACACGAAATGCCGGGACTAATGGCAGCTCGTACTGAGTATGGTCCGGAGCAGCCTCTTGCTGGGCTCAAAGTAGCCGGCTCACTCCATATGACCGTTCAAACCGCCGTCCTGATCGAAACACTGATGGATCTCGGGGCTGATGTCCGCTGGGCTTCGTGCAATATTTTCTCCACGCAAGACCATGCGGCTGCCGCAGTCGTTGTTGGAAGAGAAGGAACGCCGGAAAATCCGAGCGGAGCACCTGTCTTCGCATGGAAAGGAGAAACATTAGAGGAATACTGGTGGTGCACCGATCAAATGATCACATGGCCAGACGGATCGGGGCCTGACCTGCTCGTTGACGATGGCGGAGATGCGACTCTGCTCATTCACAAGGGTGTCGAGTTCGCTGTGCCGGAAGGTATTCCCGATTTTGATCCGAAAAATGATCCGGACGAATGGCGAGTTATCTTACAATTGATCCATCAAACACTCTCTGAAGACCCAGGAAAGTGGGCACGTATCGCAGCATCTATCCGAGGAGTGTCCGAGGAGACCACAACCGGCGTAAAAAGACTTTACGAGATGGAAGAAGCCGGGACTCTCCTCTTCCCCGCAATTAACGTTAATGACTCAGTCACAAAGTCAAAGTTTGACAACCTTTATGGTTGCCGGCACTCGGTAGTCGACGGATTGAATCGAGCAACCGATGTCATGCTCTCCGGCAAGACTGCGGTGATCCTCGGATACGGCGATGTAGGCAAAGGGTGCGCGCAAGCACTCAAAAGCCAAGGTGCGCGAGTGGTCGTAACTGAAATCGACCCCATATGCGCACTTCAAGCCTCAATGGAAGGATACTCTGTGTTGCGGCTCGAAGATGTCGTGGAGACGGCTGATGTATTCGTCACTGCAACTGGAAACCGTGACATCATCACGGCGGCTGATATGACCTCTATGAAGGACAAGGCTATCGTGGCGAATATTGGTCATTTCGATAATGAGATCGACATGGCTGGCTTGGAGAAGGTCCCAGGAATCGTTAAGAGCGAAATCAAGCCACAATATCACGAATGGACTTTCCCGGATGGCCACTCTGTGCTGATCCTCTCAGAAGGGCGGCTTATGAATCTAGGGAACGCTACAGGGCACCCGAGCTTCGTGATGTCAGCATCCTTCACGAACCAAGTCATCGCACAAATCGAACTTGCTCGAAACACCGGCAAGTATGAGAGGCGTGTTTATGTGCTTCCAAAGCACTTGGATGAGAAAGTTGCCAGGCTCCATCTGGATAAGCTTGGTGCAAGATTAACGGAACTCACAGAAGGGCAATCAGAATACATCAGCGTGGCCAAAGAAGGACCATATAAGCCTGACTACTACCGCTACTAGAGAGATGCAGGTGGTGGGCATCTCCCCAAGCTGCAGGCTTATACCTCAAGTTTTGACAGGACCTAGCTCACTCATCTCCTGACCAAAATCCACTGGCGACGTCGAACTCAGATCTTACTTGGGTTCTTCTCAACCCATCACCATTAGACGGACTGCACAGGCCAGGATTATTAAAGTCAGAACGTGGCGAACCCATTCCTGACCTTTGAGGATCTGTAGACGTACCCCTAACGTTGCACCCAGAACTTGGCCAGCAGCTAATGCCAGTCCCATCCCCCAGTTAATCATTCCCGAGTAGGTGAAGAGGACCACGGTGACCAGGGTGAATAAGAACACAAGAGGAGCTTTGATCGCGTTACCTCGGATGAGATCAAGGCCATTAGCTGAGGTAATCGTAAGTACGATAAATCCGACGCCAGCCTGTATAAAACCACCATACACTCCAACAAGGAAGAACCCAGCACGTGAGGTCCAGCTCGCTGCTCCAGTTGGTGGAAAATGGCCTCCTTCATCTGGAGGCCTAACCGGGTTCCAGAATACCCAGCCTGCCGCTAAGACTAAGACAACCGACAAGATTCTTTGGAAAGCAAGATCACCGACCATAAGGACTGCGCCCGTTCCAAATACTGCACCAATCAGAGCTGGTGGAGCTGCGAGTCTCAGCCAAGCGACAGGGACAAGCCCACTTCTTCGAAAGGTCTCGCTGGCACCGATTCCACCACTCAGAACTGCAATACGGTTCGTGGCGTTCGCCACAGTCGGTGGTAAACCCAAAAAGATCAGCAGGGGTAGAGTGAACAAAGAGCCCCCACCCGCAATCGAATTGATAGTACCTGCGGCCAACCCAGCTAGAAATAGAATTAGGCCAGTGATTACTAGGTCTGTGGGCAAAGCGGATCCAGAAGTTGAGTGGGACGGTTACTAAAGAAAATATGATGCCACAGTACCATCTCTATAACCGAACAGAGTGAGGGTCCAGAGTGTAGGCAGTGGTGACCAGCGATGAAGAACACGCCTTGAATATAACCGGACGAAGTACCTAGCTTCCGGGTGGGGCGCTTTACTCGAACTCGGTGTGTATGGAGTAGCGATGCGCTTAGGAGTCCTCACTAGGTATCTGATAAAGATCCATATCGGGCCGTTTATCTTCGCTTTGGCGACGATCACGGGACTAATCTTCCTTAATGCTGTTGCACAAAGGATCGAAGGTCTGATTGGCAAAGGGCTCCCGTGGACGGTGGTGGTTGAGTTTCTGGTACTCTCCTTACCCCATACGATCGCGTTGTCCCTCCCTATGTCTGTATTGGTAGCAGTTCTGTACTCGTTCACTGAGTTGGCGTCATCAAATGAGATCACAGCAATGTCTGCCGGTGGTATTAACCCCACCCGCGTTCTCGTGCCGCTGCTCGGGATGGGGGCTGTGGTTACCGTGGCGATGCTCTACTTCAACGACCAGATCCTTCCCGAGTCTAATCATCGGCTCAAGAACCTCCTTGTAGACATAGGGCGCAAAAGCCCAACCCTTGAACTGCGCGAACAGATCGTCAACGAAATCAAAACTGAATCTGGCGTAGACGTCTACTTCATGACTGCTGATCGAATCGATCAGGTGGCCAATAAACTGGAAGAAGTCACAATTTTTGACTCTAACAGCTCGAGTCGAAAGCGCACTACATACGCGGCTAGCGGTGAGATGGCGTTCAATGCGGAAAAAACTGATTTATACCTCACCCTGTTTGATGGAGTAGTGCACGAAGTCCAAACTGACCGTATCGGTGGGTTCCAGCGTGTATACTTCGACAAACAAATCATCCCACTCCGTGATGTTGGGAATGAGCTTGAGCGACGCTTCGGCGGATCAGACCGTTCAGATCGTGAGATGGGCTTCAAGCTCCTCACCGAGAATGTGTCCGCAAGGGAAGCAGAGCTAGACTCAGTCAGAATCGATAATCGAGAAAAAGCTCTTCAAGCGCTGCGTCTGGCACTAGGACGCCCCATAGATGAGGACACTTCTATGGTTGGGACCATGCAATTATATCAGACGCGTAACAGCGCCGGAGCCTTCACAGACGGTACCTCGCTGCTCTCGAGAGATCCTATCACACAGTCAGTCGTCATCTCGAGTCGTACCCGCGCCTCCAGAGGAGCAACGCTTCGAGCTGCGGCAAATCGCTACAAAGTTGAAATCCATAAAAAACTCGCGATCGCCTTCGCGTGTTTGGTATTCACAATCATTGGACCTCCACTGGCTTTGCGTTTTCGCACCGGAGGGGTGGGTATGGTCGCAGCTACTTCAAGTGGGATCTTTGCTATCTACTGGCTCGGCCTAATCGGAGGTGAAACCCTAGCTGATCGGCGCTTCGCGGACCCAGCTATAACGATGTGGCTAGCCAACCTTGTATTCCTTGGTGTCGGGCTCATTCTAGTCAGCCGGATGGGAAGTACCACCTCCACTGCTAGGGGCCATGGGATTTCTAGGGTCGCTCGTATCTTTAGAAGCCGCCCTCAGCAGCCTGAAGGAGCATCCGTATAATGCGGATCCTAGATCGCTTGGTAGCATGGACGTTCCTGCGCAACTTCTTGTTGTTCATCTTCGCTGCTCCTCCTTTACTGATCCTTGGCGACCTTACAGAGAACCTCGACGACTACCTTGATCGAGGAATTGCGATTGTAGATATCGGCGTAGCCTACTTCTATCAACTCCCCCAGTTCATCCAGTGGTCCTTTCCAATCGCTGGCCTAATTGCAGCGGTCTTCACTGTGCACAACATGACCAGGCACCGAGAGATCGTGGCGACTAAAGCGGGAGGCATCTCGTTCCACAGGACGATCTTACCACTGTTCGTCGTCGGTGTGGCCCTAACTGTGGTAGCCCTGGGTCTGACCGAAATCGTACCCAAGGGAAATCGGATCGCAGCGCAGATTCTGAGTGATGAAGACCCTATGAGATCTTGGCGAAGCGACTTCGTCTATCAATCGGAGAATGGGTTAATCTGGCAAGTGGACAGGCTGACTGCGGGCGATGGCAGCATGTCAAATGTCATTATCGAACGGCCCCCAACGCCTAGTATGTCCGGGCTTCATGTTATCGCTGACGCAGCCATGTGGAACTCGCGCGAGGGTTGGACCTTACGCCACGGGTTTTTTCGAACTCTGACACCAGACTCGGCTGAGAAGTCAATCGAGTTTGATCGCCTGCGTATGGCTGAGCTAACTGAAAAACCCGAAGAGTTCCTAGAGGCTCCGCGGGAGCCGGAAGAGATGACATATGCTGAGATCGACGACCTGGCAACGATCATCCAGAGAACAGGAGGGAATGCTAAAGAGTTACTCGTAAAGCGTGAACAGAAGCTCGCGATCCCCTTCGCAACGCTAGTAGTAATTCTATTCGGAGCACCACTTGCGACTAGCAGTAAGCGTGGTGGAACCGCCTTAGGTATAGGGATCTCTCTCGGAATTGTACTTTTCTATATCCTGATGCTCAAAGTCAGCGCAGCATTTGGCGAAATCGGCACACTATCCCCAATCGTGGCGGCTTGGCTCCCAAATATAGTATTCCTAGGGGTTGCGATAGTGCTATTGGTCCGGGTGAGAACTTAGTGGGAGTTTTGACCAGAAACCCTAGTGAAACTCCCGAATCTTAACCCAACTCAATAGCCACCCTGGGAAACTGAGGCTGAAATGACTCGATGGGGACCCCGCCCCATGCTGAGTAAGGCATTCTATAAGGCTCATAGCCTGGGAAATGACTACCTAATCTTCGAGGAAGGATCCGAATGGATCGCGACTCCTGATAAAGTCCTTGAGATCTGCAATCGCAACCATGGAGTCGGCGCAGATGGTATAGTTGTGCTGCTGGGAGAACTTCAAAAAAGCTTGCCCCAACTACGCATGTTCAATCCGGATGGCAGCGAATTTGAACGCAGTGGAAATGGACTACGGATTCTAGCTGCTTATCTCTATCAAGAAGATCGAGTGAGTGATGCTCCATTCGAAGTCACCGTAGGAGGAGATCTCGTCAGCATGACCGTCCATGATGTGCAGGACGGTATCTACGATATTTCAGCGGAAATGGGACAGGCGAAAGTCGGTCCTGATTCAGTAGGCCTTAATAGTTCTTCCCTTGATGGTTCCGGACGAATTCTTGGACCAAATGGGTCTCGGCTTCATGCGATCCCCGTCTCAGTCGGAAATCCTCACCTGGTTGTATTTGTCTCCGAGGTAAGTAACACACTACTGGAGTCTCTCGGCCCTTTTCTAGCGACTCACTCCGACCTATCAAATGGTGCGAATGTGCAGCTGGTAGGGCCCCTTTCAGGAAACAGGTTCGAAGCCGCTATATGGGAGCGTGGTGTGGGTCCCACGTCGGCATCAGGTACAAGTGCCTGTGCAGTTGCTGTGGCCGCCGTTTGGAGTGGGAGAATCAACCCAGGGGCTATAATGGTTGATACGATAGGAGGCTCTCTCGAGGTTCACGTAAACGCTGAACTTGAGGTGGTATTACGCGGCCCTGTCACAGAGGTATACACAGGCACTCTGACCTAAGTCCATACTAGCGTAACTTGTCACTTCATATAGAGATGCTAGCTTTCTGGAAACATTTGACGGGCAATTTAAGGCGTATTGCGGCCCGCACAACGTATTAGGTGTGATTCGTTGGCGAACAAGCTAAAAAGCCCACGCCCCATCGCACCTAGTAGCGAAGGGGCTTTTTCGTCGAGGCAACCATGGTATTGATACCAAAATCAGAGCAACGCACGAGGGCGAAGCGCATTGACCTCCTGCGGGAACACCTCGATAGACGGATTCTAGTGATGGACGGGGCGATGGGAACGATGATCCAGCGTCACTCTCTTAACGAAGATGACTTTCGAGGTGACCTCTTCCCCGAACATACGTCACCCCTAATCGGGGCGAACGACATACTCTCTCTAACTCAACCAAGCTTGATCAAGGAGATCCACCAGGAATACCTATCAGCTGGGGCAGACTTGATTGAGACTAACACCTTCAATGCAAATCGAATTTCGCTTGCCGACTACGACCTCCAAGGGAAAGCAAGAGAGCTCAACCGGGAAGCAGCACGCCTCGCTCGTGCCGCGGTCATAGATGCTGAGCGAGATGATCCAGGTCATCCTAAATGGGTCGTCGGAGC
>DCAZ01000129.1:0-5610 GCA_002313925.1 Gemmatimonadales bacterium UBA1120 | reverse complement strand
AATACCACATTTGATGAATTATCAGAAGCGTACCTTGAACAAGCACACGGATTGATAGAGGGCGGTTCTGACGTACTCCTGATTGAAACTGCCTTTGACACTCTTAACGCCAAGGCAGCATTGTTCGCGCTCTCCACCGTACTCGTGGAGACAGGTCTAGATATCCCCGTAATGGTATCGGGAACTATTACTGATCGAAGTGGTCGGACACTCTCGGGTCAGACCCCCGAAGCGTTCTATAACTCGGTCGCACATGGTGTGCAGCCTGGACGTGGTCGTCCAAACGGGCTGTTCAGTATCGGCTTTAACTGCGCCCTAGGGATTGACGAGCTGCGGCCCCATATAGAAGAGCTGGCTACCGTGGCTCCACTCCCAATTAGCTGCTATCCCAACGCAGGCCTTCCAAATGAATTTGGTGGTTATGACGAAACACCAGAGCACATGGCTAACGTAACAGCTGAGTTCGTTGACGCAGGCTTCTTGAATATCGTCGGTGGATGCTGTGGTACGACTCCTGATCACATTCGAGCAATCGCCGAGAAGGTTACAAGCCGAAAGCCACGAAAACTTCCCGAGATACAACGCAGAACTAATCTCTCAGGGCTAGAGCCAGTCTCAATTGGACCATCAGCACTATTCGTTAATGTGGGAGAGAGGACGAATGTCACAGGGTCTCGTCGCTTCGCTCGGCTCATCAAAGAAAATGACTATGAAACCGCCCTCGAAGTTGCGCGGGATCAAGTTCAAGGCGGCGCTCAGATAATTGATGTCAATATGGACGAAGGACTCCTGGACTCATTGGCTGCGATGCCACACTTCCTCAATCTCATGGCATCCGAACCCGAGATTACAAGAATCCCGGTTATGGTGGATTCCTCTGATTGGGACGTGATCGAAGCAGGTCTCAAGACCCTTCAGGGTAAGGGGGTTGTGAACTCTATCTCCCTCAAAGATGGTGAGGATGCATTTAGAGAGCGCGCACAGAAAGTACGTAGGCTAGGCGCAGCCGCTGTCGTTATGGCATTCGATGAAGAGGGGCAAGCTGACACCCCGGAGCGGCGTCTCGAGGTATGCCAGAGGGCATACAAGATTCTCGTACACGAAGAGGGGTTCCCTCCCGAGGACATCATCTTCGACTGTAATGTTTTTGCGGTCGCAACAGGTATTGAAGAGCACGAGCGCTACGCTATGTGGTTCATTGAAGCAATCAGGAAACTTAAAGAGACCTGTCCACACGTGCTCACGAGTGGTGGCATCAGCAACGTTTCATTTTCATTCCGTGGAAGCCCCCAAGTGCGAGAGGCAATGCATACAGCATTCCTTTATCACGCGATCGACGCAGGGCTCGATATGGGGATTGTTAATGCGGGTGCACTTCCAATTTACGACGAGATCGAGGAGAGCCTCCTAACCGCGGTAGAGGATGTGCTATTCGCACGCACGCCAGATGCCACAGACGTCTTAACTCAGATCGCTGGCGAACTAGCTGGAACCTCGGAGCGCAGCCACCAAGAAGATCTGTCCTGGCGAGAGCTCGATGTTGAAGAGCGACTTGTGCACGCGCTAGTGCAGGGTATGGATCAGTTTGCCGAAGAAGACGCAGAGGCGGCAAGACAGAAATTTTCCAGTGCCCTCAATGTGATCGAGGGACCGTTAATGGACGGCATGAACGTGGTGGGCGATCTCTTTGGAAGCGGACGTATGTTTCTTCCTCAAGTCGTGAAGAGCGCTCGCGTGATGAAGAAAGCAGTCGCCTACCTAGTCCCGTTCCTTGAAGAAGAGAAAGCCGGAAAAACCCAACAGCCTAAGATCCTGCTCGCAACGGTCAAGGGTGACGTTCACGATATTGGAAAGAATATTGTCGGAGTTGTTCTAGAGTGTAATGGATACAACGTGATCGACCTGGGCGTCATGGTGCCTGCTGAGCAAATCCTAGAAACTGCCCGCAAGGAGTCAGTTGATATAATCGGGCTATCAGGTCTGATTACGCCGTCTCTGGAACACATGGTCCACATTGCTAGCGAGATGGAGCGCACTGGCTTTGAGACCCCTCTGCTCATCGGAGGGGCGACAACCTCTAGAGCGCATACAGCACTCAAGATCGACGGCCGTTACGATGGACCGACTGTTCATGTGCTTGATGCGTCACGAGCAGTTGGAGTTGTTTCTAAACTCTTGGATAAAGAGAGTAGAGAGAGCTTCCTGAGTGAGGTTCAGACTGAATATCAGGCGGAGCGCGAACGACGCTCCCAGCATCGTCCGCGAGCACGTCTGTTGTCCCTCGCGGAAACACGCGACAAAGCCGACAGGAAGGTGTCTGAGGCTTATCGGATAACCAAACCAGCTGAACCAGGAATTCAGGTCACGGAAGTGCCAATCTCTGAACTCCGCCACTATATCGATTGGACTCCCTTCTTTCACGCATGGGAGTTGTCAGGCAAGCACCCGGATATCCTGAATGATGCTACTGTGGGCGATCAGGCAAGGAGTCTCCTGTCTGATGCTGAAGACCTTTTGGACCGAATGGAAGCCGAGGGTAGAATCCGCACCAAGGCCACATTGGGCATCTTCCCAGCCAATGCTCGTGGGGATGACGTTGAGATTTACACGGATGACTCACGCACCCAGGTATGTGCAGTCATGCACAGCTTGAGACAGCAGTTCGCCAAAGATGGACGACCTAGTCAATGCCTAGCCGACTACGTAGCGACAGTAGACTCGAATCAGGCTGACTGGATCGGGGCATTCGTGGTTACGGCTGGGCTGGGTGTTAGCGAAGTCGTTCGTGAGCTAGAGGAAGCTAATGATGATTACACAGCGATCCTTACCAAGGCAGTAGCTGATAGGCTAGCTGAGGCACTCGCAGAACTAATGCACAAACGGGTACGCACCAATATTTGGGGGTACGCTAACAGCGAAACATTCACTAACAAGGAGCTAATCCGCGAGGCATACCTTGGTATTCGTCCGGCACCAGGTTACCCGGCCTGCCCTGATCACACTGAGAAGGGGACCATCTTTGAGCTCCTGGACGTTGAGGGCACACTGGGCGTCCAACTCACTGAAAGCTATGCGATGACCCCTGCAGCTTCAGTGAGCGGTTGGTATTTAGCACACCCGTCAGCCAAGTATTTCGGTGTTGGCAGAATCGGACGAGACCAAATAGAGGATTATGCTCGACGGAAGGATTGGTCAATCGAGGAAGCAGAACGTTGGCTGGGACCCAACCTAGGCTATGATCCGGACGAACAGCGATGAAATCGATGATCGAGGACGGACTTGTCCATATCTTCGATGGTGCGATGGGATCGGTTCTCTATACTCGGGGTGTATTCGTCAATATCTGCTTTGACGAACTCAATCTTAGCAATCCCGAGATCGTTAGACGCATTCATCAAGAGTACGTCTCTGCTGGATCAGAGATCCTAGAGACGAATACTTTCGGGGCGAACCCTGTAAAACTTTCCTCCCATAGCCTTGAAGATCGGACCGAAGAAATCAACGAGAAGGCAGCTCACTTGGCTCGTGACGCAGGTGCGGGACGAGTAGCAGTCGTCGGCGCGATTGGCCCTCTCGGAATTCGTATTGAACCATGGGGACCAACTGCACGTGCGGAGGCCACAGCCTTTTTCGAACGTCAGGTCAACGGACTACTCGCTGGAGGTGTTGATGGTTTCATCCTAGAAACCTTTGCTGATCTGAATGAGATCGACTGTGCATTCACAGCAATCCGTAAGTTGGGCGACCTACCAGTTATTGCCCAAATGACACTAGGGCAAAATGGGAAAACGGTATACGGTCATACAGCTTCGCAAATCGCTCAAGAACTCACGAGTATTGGTGTGGATGTCATAGGCTTGAATTGCTCAGTGGGACCCGCGGTAATGCTGGACGCAATAGAGGACATGGCTGACACGACATCTGTACCTCTTTCGGCTCAGCCCAACGCAGGCCTTCCACGGACCGTGCGAGACCGAAAGATCTACATGGCAACTCCTGAGTACATGGCACAATATGCGCGTCGTATGGTCGACGCCGGGGTTCGGTTCGTTGGCGGGTGCTGTGGCACGACACCTGACCACATAAAACAGATACGAGACTCGGTCAGGTCAGATCAACCTAGGCGCGTCATGGTCAGGGTTACGGACGTCGACCAAGAGGGGTCGGCGACCCTAGATCCTGTGCCGTTAGAAGCGTGCTCGGCATGGGGGCGGAAACTCTCTCGAGGAGAACCTGTTGTGTCGGTCGAAGTCTTGCCGCCACGCGGCTGGGATCGAAACGCGATAGTTGAACCCGCCCATGAACTGAAAGACGCTGGTGTTGATTCCCTGGCTATCGTTGATGGTCCTCGCTCTCGAAGCCGGATGGGAGCACTCTCTGCGGCAGTAATCGTCGAGCAGGAAGTCGGGATCGAAGCGATCGTGCACTACACGTGCCGTGACCGCAACATGCTCGGGATGATCTCTGACCTGCTGGGAGCCGCCGCTGTTGGAATCCGCAATCTACTCGTCGTGAGCGGTGACCCGTCAGTTCATGGACCATATCCAGATATGACGGAAGTATTCGACATTGATTCAATCGGACTTACCAACGTGGTAACCGGGCTTAACCAAGGCATCGACCCAGCTGGAAACTCAATAGGAGACCCGACCAAGTTCGTCCAAGGAGTGGTGGCCAATCCTGGTGCCTTAGATCTGGAACGTGAGGTCACTCGGTTCCGTTATAAAGTGGAAGCCGGTGCAAGCTTTGTGGTGACCCAACCCATCTTCGATCCTGAAAGCTTGGAAAGATTCCTCGACAAGATTCACCAATGGAAGATCCCAGTGGTTGCAGGGATTTGGCCATTCCTGAATCTGAGAAATGCAGAATTTCTCGCAAATGAAGTACCCGGGGCTACAGTACCTGAGCAAATCATAGATCGGATGCGGAGAGCTCAGATCTCTGGTGATGAAGAGGCATTGAATGAGGGTGTAGAGATTGCAGCAGAAATGATTGATGCCGTCCGCCCACTAGTGCAGGGATTCCATCTGAGCGCACCCAGTCGTCGGGTTGACGTAGCGCTGAGAGTCCTCCATGAAGCTGGGGTTAGCACAAACACCTAACGCTTCTCTTTTCCGAGTATAGTAAGGTGCAACTGCTAAACTAGTTCGAGAATCCGACGTAAACGCCGGGCTGCTCCTCTGTTACCCAGGTTACTCACGTACACCTTCTCTGCACCAATACGACGAAGTTCTCTGATCGATTCCGCGCAAATCTCCTCGGCCGTAGCTCCAGCTTGAAAATCACGAGTCACTTCTTCCACTGGAACAGGAAAGAAGTTGCTTAATTCCTCTAGGGTTGAGGGATTCGCACTGCGGTAGAAAAAAACACCGAAGACAATAGGCACGAGAGTTGTGTCTATGATACTCAGAAAACGCTCAACCTCAGCTAGCGAGTGATGTGAGACAATCTGTGTTAGGGCGAAATTAGAGTGAGCATCAGGCGCGTTGACGAAACTCACCTGCTCTATAGCGTCCCGATGTGGATTCACCCACCCTCCAAGGACAAGCTCAGGCAGACGCATCCTTATGAGTTCCCGCAAGTCTCTCCCGTGCGGCACACACCGCTTAC
>DCAZ01000091.1 GCA_002313925.1 Gemmatimonadales bacterium UBA1120 | reverse complement strand
TACGCCTGCAGGAGGAGATCGGCAGGAAAAACTTGAGGTGTATGCGCATGCCAAAGAACGTTTCGGTCTGCTGTTTCCAACACCTGAAACTCTTCGTCAACACGCTTGATCGTGTCGATAACAGGACATCCAGACACTGCACACACACCAGCGTTTGCAAGATCAATACATTCTCCGACTATAGCACTCGTCACCAGCGGGCGGGCGGCATCATGGATGGCGATCACGTCTAGGCTCGTAGGGAGTACACTCACGGCATTCCTGACCGACTCAGTCCGGTTGACTCCTCCTTTAACTAATTTAATACGGTCATCCAGCCTTCTGATCCAGTCAGTTATTTCGTCGACATCCTGGGGGGCAAGAGACACCACAACTGAGACAACACGATCGTCTCTAAGAAATGGACGCAACGCATGTACCAAAAGAGGTTCGCCATCAAGTTCCAAGAATGGCTTACGAGTGCCCCCCATTCGGGTTCCTGATCCCGCGGCAGGCACCACGACACCCACATGGGGCGATGCTTCCCCAGGATCCTGGGGTGCACTCACTGACTAGCGGCCGATGTCTCAGACTCAGGATTCGGCCGCACTCCCGGTGAGGTTCTGGATACCGAATCGAACCTTGTATAAGCCTTTTGGAAGTAGAGTTCTACTAGACCCGTTGGACCATTTCTCTGTTTACCAATGATCAGCTCTGTCTTCCCTTGCAGCTCTTCTCGCTTTTCCGGGGGGGCATAGTATTCAGGGCGGTACAAGAACATCACCGTATCAGCGTCCTGCTCGATAGAACCTGAATCTCTAAGATCCGAAAGCATCGGTCGCTTGTCGGTTCGCGCTTCAGGTCCGCGAGAAAGCTGGGACAGAGCCACAACTGGAACATTAAGTTCCCGAGCAAGTGCCTTTAAGCCTCTTGAGATTTGACTTACTTCCTGAACACGATTTTCGGAGCGTTGCGTACCACTCATTAGCTGCATGTAATCAATGACGAGTAGCCCTAAATCCTTGTCATCCGCACGAAGTTCTGATTGCAGGCGACGGGCTTTGGCTCGGATCTCCAGCACGTTGGCACCCGGTTGATCATCAATCCACACAGGAGCTGTGTTAAGGTACCCAGCTGCTTTTGCAAGACGCTCATGCTCCGATTGAGATAGACGCCCAAGCCGAAGTTTCTGCGCATCAACACGACCTTCTGAACACAGCATCCGCTGCACAAGTTGTTGAGCGGACATCTCTAGAGAGAAGACAGCTACCGGAATATTGTGCGAAATCGCTGCATTGGCTGCGACATTGAGCACCCACGATGTTTTCCCCATCGAGGGGCGGGCAGCAACAATACATAGGTCACCTTTTTGAAGCCCTGCCGTCATCCTATCAAGGTCAGGGAAACCCGTCGTCAGACCAGTGATTCCAGACTCAGATTCTTGTAGTCTTTCGATGTGTTCGAATGTAGGCCAGAGAATCTCCTTGATCCATACAAATCCCTCGCGCTTGTGTGTCTCAGAGACCTGGAAGATACGGGCTTCAGCTTTATCCAGGATTTCATCGACCTCTCGTTCACCTTGATCATAGACGTCTCGAATAATCTGAGAAGATTGTTCGATCAGACGACGAAGTAGGGCCTTCTCCCGCACAATCTGTGCGTGGTACACAAGATTTGCGGCCGTCGGGACTGCACTCACAAGTGCAGACAGATAGTCAAAACCTCCAGCCTCGTCGATCTCTCCTGTTTTTTTCAGCTCTTCTGCCACCGTAATGACATCTAACGCTTTATCGCGTTCAAATAGCCTCAGCATTACGCGATAGAGCCGCCGGTTAGCTTCACGATAGAACATTGAGTCGTCGAGGTGCTCTACAGCTCTTGTCACTGCCTCGCTGTCAATCAGCATGCCTCCCAGCACCGCTGTCTCAGCTTCCAGTGAGAATGGAGGGCTACGTTCCGGAGAGGACTCAGGAAAATTGAGTGAAGCTTCCATCATGTCTTACCTGAAATGCGAGCATTCATACGAGCAGCTCAACCACTGTTCAGTACTTGGCGAAGAAGTTGCAAGTCTTCCCAGAATGCAAACGTCCACTTCGGGTTCCGGAGCAAGGCCGCAGGATGATAAGTCACAACCAAAGGAACACCCTGATAGCTATGCACTTCTCCCCGGATACGACCAAGTGCAGTCTTTTCTTGACCAGTCAAAAGTCGACCCGCAAAGGATCCAACGGCAAGCAGAGCTTCAGGTTGAATTAGCTGTATTTGCCTCGTCAGGAAAGGTGAGCACGATTTGATCTCGTTAGGCTTGGGATCTCGATTACCTGGGGGACGGCATTTAAGCACATTACAAATGTACGTGTTTCTCTCCCGCGAGAGGTCAACCGTCGCAAGTAACAAATCGAGAAACTTTCCTGCTGCACCGACAAATGGGATACCGGTATCATCTTCATTCGCGCCTGGAGCCTCACCGACAACCATCACAGACGCGTCTTCAACACCGTCTGAGAACACTACACTCTTTCGATTCTCAGCAAGGCCGCACCGAGTACAAGCCAACGCGTGATTACGGAGGTCCTTGTACGATTTGGGCAACTCGGGACTGGGCAGGATCGGCTGCTTCGATTGCACAGCTGTATCCTGGCGACTAACAGAACTCGAGGAATCTGAAGATGGGGGTTGTTCACGGAAAGTGGACACTATCCGGAGAGCTTCCTCACGCGTCAAATGAGGGAGGAAAAAATCTTGGTCATTGATTTCTTTCCGCTG
Organism: Gemmatimonadales bacterium UBA1120; assembly: GCA_002313925.1. Taxonomy (GTDB): domain Bacteria; phylum Gemmatimonadota; class Gemmatimonadetes; order Longimicrobiales; family Gaopeijiaceae; genus UBA1142. The sequence continues at coordinate 8,951 of DCAZ01000091.1, read as the reverse complement.
CTGAAGCAGCCGAGCAGCCTCCTCAGCTTGAGATCGCCTGGTTGTCATAGGTCATCGGCCAACCGGTCGCAGATGCGATCAATGATCACCTCTGCGACGCTCGGCTTGAGCATCAATGGAAGCTCTTCCGGATCCCTTTCTGGTGAGAGAATGGTCACGCGATTTGTCGGCACGTCAAAGCCAGACTCCTCGTCAGTTGCATCATTTGCGACCAATAGATCAAACGATTTCGCTATCAGCTTCTGCTCAGCGTTCTTGATCAAGTCACTGGTCTCAAGTGCAAAGCCCACCGCTACACTGCCGGGTTTGCGTCTAGAAACGGTATCTCCTGCCACGTCAGGGGTTCCCGTGAAAGAAACCGCAAAACCTCCTTCTGTATCTGCCCTTTTGAGTTTTTCGTCGTCTGGGTTATCCGGTCGGAAGTCAGCAACGGCTGCAGCAAAAACGGAAACGTCCATCTCAGGAAGAGCATGATTGACTGCATCATACATCTCGAGCGCAGTCTCAACTGAAATCAAGTGGACACCGACCGGAGGCTCCATCCAAGACGGGCCTGAAACTAAATAAACTTCAGCTCCGCGCCTCCATGCTGCCTGTGCAATAGCATAACCCATACGTCCGGAAGAGCGATTCCCGATATAGCGCACTGGGTCGACAGGTTCCCTGGTAGGCCCAGCGGTGACAAGGACCTGCTTTCCAGTGAGTGGGCTAGTCCCAGCAAGCGCCTTACCCAAGTGCTCCACAACCTGCCAAGGTTCAATCATTCGACCGGGCCCATCCGCCTCACCCGCGGCTAGCGCGCCTTCCGTTGGGCCAGCAATCATGTACCCAAGCTTTGATTTCAGATGATCGAGATTTGCCTGGACCTGAGCATGAGCGAACATCTGTGAATTCATCGCAGGGCAGATTACTACAGGAGCCTGGGTAGCCAATAGCGTTGTACAGATTAGATCATCGGCCCTACCCTGTGCTGCCCTTGAGAGGAAGTCAGCCGTAGCGGGAGCGACACAAAGAGCATCTGTATCTTGGCCGAGTCGAACATGTAGTGCCGCACCCTCAGCCGAAAACAGATCCGTCAGAGCTGGGCGACCTGTTACTCCCTCAAAGCTAAGTGGTGGTGCGAAGTATTGAGCTGACTTTGTCAAAACAACATCTACCTTAGCACCCAACTGTGTCAGGTCACGGGCAACCTGAATCGATTTGTACGCCGCGATGCTCCCAGTTACACCCAAAACGATGCGACTGTCCTTCCATGGACGCTGGCTGGTCATCGCGGTTTCCTTCATTTCCATCGGGCCTACGCAGAGAGATATGGGTTCGGGAAATCTTACAATCGGTTAACCCCGTTCGTCTTCCTCTGGCGTCCTACGTTTCACAAGACGGAACTCGATTTGCCCAGAAGTCAGAGCCTCGAGTGCTCTCGTTGTAAGCTTCTTCTCCTCACCCAACGGCATTGCCTCACTCGGGAGGGTGTTGAGTTCTCGGGAATACTTCGCCGCCACGAGGACTCCCAGGTACTTGCTCTCAGTGCTTGTAGCAACCTCATCCGGTGTAAAGACCCTCATCGACCCACTCCTTTAAATAACCTTCTGGTAATCTCTTTCGAGAATGCTGGTGATGCCTGCTCGGCAGACCTCTATACTCTCTATTGCTTCTGAATTCAAGCCAACGGTTTCTTTCCCTTCAATAATATCTCTGATCTCTTGCACACAGTCACTAAGATGTTCGTTGATGATGATATAGTCGAAATCTAGCGCTACTTCCAGTTCCTCAAGGGCAGAGCGAAGACGGAGTCCTAATACCTCTGATTCTTCTGTACCCCGAATCCTCAAACGCTCTAGCAGTACGTCGACAGAAGGTGGCAAGACGAAGATAAGCTTTGCATCTGGAATCGCATCCCTGATTTGTAGCGCGCCCTGCACATCAATATCAAGCACGACCTGCTGGCCTAGATTAGCTGCATCATTCAAGGCTTTCTTCGGGGTACCATACCTGCCACCATGAACGTAAGCCCATTCGGCGAGGTCACCCGATTCAATCATCTTATCAAACCTGTCTCCGTCCACAAAAACATAGTCGAGACCGTGCTGCTCACCTTGCCGTGGAGTCCTAGTAGTAATCGATACAGAAAAGACACAGTTGTCTGATTCTTCAATCAAACGGTGGGCGAGAGTCGTCTTTCCAGTACCACTGGGAGCTGATAGAACAATGGGAGCTGCGCGTTTCATTCGACGTTTTCTACTTGTTCTCGAATACGCTCGACGTCCTCTTTGAGAGCGACTGCCATATGCGAGATCTTCAGGTCGTTGGCCTTGGATCCAATGGTGTTCGCTTCTCGATGCATCTCCTGAACGAGGAAACTGAGTCGCTTTCCCACCGGCTCAGATCCATCAGCTTCGATAGCTTCAAGGAAGAGTTCAACATGAGATCGAAACCGCACAATTTCCTCATTAATATCCCATTTTTCCGTCAGATAGGCGATTTCCCTAGCGAGTCGATCTTCGTCAATCCGGGCATCATCAGTTAATTCCTTTATCGCTTTTCTAAGTCGATCACGTTCCATTACAAGCCGGATGGGAGCTCTCTCTTCCGTGCGGTTCAAAGCTTCATTTATTGAAGCGAGAGAACTTTCAATATCGGAACGAAGCCGCTCACCCTCAGCCTCTCTCATCTGACAGACTTCCTTAGCTACCTGGGCTGACAACTCCCGAATCCAATCAGCTTCAATGACTTCCATATGGTTAGTCTCTGGTGACCGAAACAGTTCGCCAAAGCGAGCCATCATCCCCAAATCCACATGTCCTGGAAGCTCGAGTTCATTCCTGAGCACTTCCAGTGCTTCACGCACTTCCTTCGCACGCCCTATATCGACACGAGCACTAGATTCTTCTCCGCCGGAGACCAACTCCACAGTCAACACGGCCCTGACATGACCTCGCAGGATGCTCTGTTTTAAAACTGCGATGATGTCTCGTTCGAATTTTTCAAGCCGGGCGGGAGTCTTGATGCTAGCGTTAAAAAAACGGTGGTTCACGGTTTTTACTTCTAACCGCAGGCGACCCACCGGTGAGTCGCGTTCTGATTCTCCGTACCCCGTCATGCTCCGGATCATGGTCACCCTCCAGAGAGCGGAGAAAGATAATGCGACTGCCAGAACCCACGTAGGGTAGGAGTTGGAAGCACCCCGTTAGTCATTATGACGTGAATCATCTTTAATTCCAGAGCAACCATCGGATGCCATAGACGCTCCTCAGCGCAGGGAGCACACGGCCAGGGAACATTTGCAGGTTGCGGTTGACCGTGATGTTTTCCCAGGCGACGAATATTCTTACAGTCACTACCCGAACCTGGATCCGCCCATACCAGTTTTCATAGACAGGAACAGTCTCAAGAGAATGATCCTCCGCTTCGCTACCCTTCTTTAATACGTGAACCGTCATTGGATCATGTCCACGTACGCCGAGCGTCCCCCAAAGCTCCAGGTTACCCGATTCTAGGAAGCTTCGTCGGTATACTAAGGCGGCTTTGTAATTTCTTTTCGGCAGATAGGGAGCATCCTTTTGCCACTGCTGTACTGACCCCTCCAACCGCAAACCCGCTAGAACAGCTGGTAAACTGCCCCAGACCTCCCACCCTTCATTGATCACACCGCTTAGCAAGGGCGATCCGCGGTCTGGCTCAATCCCTAACGGGATCAAGGAATCAGACTCAACTCTAAGTCTTGCTGCAGAAATAGTCGCGTCTCTCCAAGCGAATCTGGCACCAAAACGAGTTGCGGTCCTATCCGTGATACCAAAAGGGTCAGGTCGGTCTACCGGGGTCACTAGACCTTCTTCAGGTGCTGCCGAGTTAGTGTCTGGGACACCATCCATGATCGGCAGAGTGCGAGAACCATGTGCACCCGATTCCCAAGACCCAAAGAAAGAAAAGCCAAGATATGGCCGCGTCCACACGCGTACCTGCTGACTCACAGCCGTGGTCTCAGACCATGAGGATCGAGCCATACTCCCAGCCAGTCCCCCCAAGTTCTCGAGGTCTAGCCCCGCTTGGAAATCAAAACGACCATTAGGTAGATCTCCGCCGAAAAGTCGGTATTCTGCCCGGCCCCAAAGTCCACGGCGTCCATAGCCAAATCGCAGACCGTGCTGAGCTCTGCTACCACCCTCAAGCACGTAGGGATCGCGAGTATCCTCAACACCGTGACTTGAATTCCCAGTATATGCTTCCGCGGTAAGATTATCTGCAAGACGCACCCGAAAACGGGCAGCCCAATCAGTTCGCGTCACCGAGGATGCGAAGTTGGTAACCGCTGTCTTAGTACTCATCCGCCTGAAGTCAACTGCGAGACCTGCGTCATCTCCTCGATGAATTTGATAACGAATCCAACTGCCTACTCGATTACCACTCTCTTTTCTCCCCGGACCTTGCGTGTCGACCCGTTCTAGAGCCAGCCCAAGACTACCTCCTAATGCAGTTGGATCCGCGTACGAGCCTCTGAACAGGTTGGTTTCCAATTCTCCGGTTCCGGCTTCAATGAGTGAATACGGGCGACCATCATCGAACTCGTGAGACCACATCTCGATCAACAGTTCTCCCAGGGAACGTTCTAGTCGCACACGCTCGATACCCCCGAGCCCGACTCTAGCTAAGTCAGTTACGCCCCCATCAACCGGAAAAAGTTCAAAACCATCACGTAAGATCCGCACCCCTCCACCACCAGATCCAAAAGCACTTATCGCTGCTGGCGTGCCATAATCACCACCCAATAGAACGATCACCCCGGGTACTTCAGCGACAAGTTCCGCTAGCGTGTTCGCTGAGCTAGCCATGATCGCCGAGCGATCCCATGACCAGACACCCGTCTCCCATCCATCAGGAACTCTGCCTTCGAAACGCGGAAGGTTGTAATAAATCGTATCTGCAGACGCACTATCAGAAACTAGGACAGCTTCCAAACTGTCTACTAAGAGACTGTCCGTTATGACTTGCAATGTATCGGGAGGATCCTGAGCCCAAGCTTCTGTCGCTCCGAAACTGGTGATGTACACCAGAGCAAAGACTCCCAAATGAGCAAGCGCCCCGACCCGTGACCGGGACCGGGGCGCCGAATCTTTACCGCAGGATTTCGTCACCCCGCACGACTCCGGACCCAGTGGATTAACATCCGGGTTGGAAATCCGTATGCCCCCTTACGTTGATACGGAAGTTTCCCATCCCCGTACGCTGTACCTGCGATATCAAGATGTGCCCAGGGCGTATCACCAACGAATTCAGAAAGGAACATAGCGGCAGTTATTGATCCTGCAGGTCGACCTCCAACATTGCGTAGGTCCGCGGTTTCGCTATCCAGTTGTTCACGGTAACCATCCCACAACGGGAGTGGCCAACAATGCTCACCTGACGACTTTCCTGCAGCAACCAACTCATCAATGAGATCCTCTTGGTTGCCGAGGACTGCGGCAGCATGATGTCCTAACGCAATCACAACCGCACCAGTAAGTGTTGCGCAGTCCACCATCGCAGCAGGATCTAGTCGGGCACCATAATAGAGTGCATCCGCCAAGATCAAACGGCCCTCCGCATCGGTATTAATCACCTCAACGGTCTTTCCAGCTAGCGTATCGATGACGTCACCAGGCTTGAGAGCATTGCCAGAGGGTAGGTTCTCCGAAGATGGGACAATGCCTACAACATTTACCGGCACCCCCAGTTCGGCGATCGCCTTCATAGCACCCATAACCGCCGCGCCCCCTGACATGTCAAACTTCATGTCCTCCATACCCTTAGGGGGCTTAAGAGAGATTCCACCTGCATCGAACGTGAGTCCCTTGCCGACAAGTACCAACGGAGGCTCACCCTCGTCACCCCCATTGTGCTTCATTACGATGAGGCGCGCTTCTTCTTGCGATCCACGAGAAACAGCGAGGATCGCATGCATACCCTCGTCGAGCATTCGTCTTTCATCGAACACCGTAATATCAAGGCCGACCTGAGCAGCCATCCTTTCCGCTTCTTCTGCAAGGTGTGCCGGCGTCGCAATGTTCCCGGGGCGGGACTGGAGGGCACGAGCAAAGTTCGCAGCGTCTGCAATCTTGGCACCCGTCTCAACTGCTCTTGAAAGCCCAGTGGTATTGTTCAGCCCTAGAATATCTACGGTAGTTACGTCAGAGGTTCTGGTAGATATATCAGTCTTTAGTTCACGGAATTTCCATCCCGCGAGGACAGCACCTTCGGCAGCCGCCTGAGCTATCGATGTGGCATCGATATTCGAAAACGCGTCGAGTGAGATCGATAGTGATTCCAATCTCATCCGTTCTGCAACCCGAACAGCACGACCCGCAGTCCTTCGCACAGATTCTGAATCCAATTTGTCAGACTGGCCCAGGCCGAGTAGAAGCAGCCGTTTGAGCCCGGTATTCTCTGGTCCATAAAGAACCAATTCTTCCCGTGACTTTCCTCTAAAGTCTCCGGAAGAGAGTACTCTCAGGATTGCACCGCCGAGTGCTCTATCGATGATTTCTAGCCAACCGGCCAGAGTCTCTGTACCCTCGAAGACTCCAACCGCTAGCATCGGTGTTTCATGCTTCAACGTTTCTACATCGATGTAACGAACCACCATGCCGTCGTGTCTCCAGACCTGTGAACTACGTGGTGGCGTCACGCGCCAGTCTCCTACATGTGCTGGATAATCGCCTCTCCAAACTGTGAGGTCGACACCTTAGTCGCACCTTCCATCTGCCGTTCGAGATCGTATGTCACGGTCTTCGCTTCTACCGCGCCCTCAAGGCCTTTGTTCACGAGATCAGCCGCTTCGTTCCATTCCATGTGTTCAAGCATCATCACTGCGGAGAGAATCAACGAACCTGGATTCACCTTATCCTGACCTGCGTACTTGGGAGCAGTCCCATGGGTTGCTTCGAACACCGCGATCTCATCACCCACGTTCGCACCGGGCGCCATTCCTAACCCACCTACCTGTGCTGCACAGGCATCTGAAATATAGTCCCCGTTTAAATTCGGAGTTGTCAACACATCGTACTCGTCTGGACGCAGTAATACTTGTTGAAACATCGCATCAGCAATCCGGTCTTTAACCAAGATCTTGCCTTCTGTACTGGCGCCACTCCAAGTCTCCGCCTCGGCAACGGTTTGGTTGGGGAACTGCTCCTCAGCAACTTCATAACCCCAATCACGGAAAGCTCCTTCCGTGAACTTCATGATATTGCCCTTATGGACAAGCGTTACTGAAGAACGGTTTCGCTCAATCGCGTAACGAATAGACGCTGCAACGTGTCGCTTCGTACCAAAAGGGCTTATCGGCTTAATCCCAATCCCACTGAGCTGGCGGATGTCCGCACCCATCTCCTCGACAAGAAAGCTTCGAATCTTCTCCGCCTCGCTGGTGCCCGAGGCCCATTCGAACCCCGCGTAGACATCCTCTGTGTTCTCTCGGAAGATCACTACATCAAGTTTTTCGGGCTCCTTCATAGGTGAAGGCACACCCCTGACCCAACGCACAGGCCTAATGCAGGAATAAAGATCCAATACTTGACGGATTGTGACGTTGAGAGATCGAATCCCTCCCCCGACTGGTGTCGTAAGTGGTCCCTTAATGCTGACCTTGAATTCGCTGAGGGCGTCAAATGTCTCCTGGGGTAGCCACTCACCCGCCTTGGCATTCGCTTTCTCCCCCGCGTATACCTCCATCCAAGCAATCTGCCGCTCGCCACCGTAAGCTTTCCTAACAGCTGCTTCAACGACAGACCGAGTAGCAGCCCAAATATCAGGGCCAATTCCGTCACCTTCAATGAAGGGAACAATCGGCCGGTGAGGAACCTGTATTTGTCCATCCTCAACGGTGATCCTGTCTCCGTCGGGAACTATTGCGTGAAGGTAGTCAGACAAGGAAAAATCGCCTTTTAGAGGGTTTGTCGAAGCTAGGAAACCGTCGTACTAGGGGTAGGTAGAAGCGCGCCTGGCGCGCAGAAGTTACCGGAACTATAACGAGAGGAGCAAGATGTTCGGTGAAGGGTTATTCGGCTTTTTCCAAGCCCTCCGCGGTCTCAGTTATCAGGTGGTCTACAACAGCTTTAAGATCCCCCGTTTCCTCAAATACGGCGAGTTGTCGATCTGCGCTCGACCCATCTTTGAGGATAGTAAGAGCATACTCTATCTGCTCTCGGCTACCGAGTTCATCTATCACGTCATCGAGAAACCAATAAATCAACTCACCAATGACGTCCTGTGCCGGACGACCGCGCTCCTGCCCTAAATCGAGCAGGTTGCCCTGTACGCCATAGCGAACTGCAAGCCACTTGTTTTCCTCGATTAGTGACATCGGATAGACACGGAATGTCATGTTGTCCCGACGCAATTTCCACAACTTTGCAATAATCGCTTGGAAGATCGCAGCGAGACACACAGCTTCGTCAACTTTGGTGCAGACATCACAAACACGGAACTCAAGTGTCGGATAGAGATGATGGGGTCGTATATCCCACCAAATCTTTGACGCATCCGGGATACAGTCTGCCTTGACCAACGTATGCAAGATTTGGTCGTAGCTCGCGTAGGTATTGAATGCTGGAGGGATCCCTGTGCGTGGGAAGTTCCTGAATGCGACACTACGATAAGATTTGAGACCCGTCTTACGGCCCATCCAAAAAGGTGAGCTTGTCGACAAGGCTAGGACGTGCGGTAAGAAGTAGCGCGCGACTTTCATGGCATCAATCAGGAACTCTTGGTCTTCGATTCCGACATGGACATGCATGCCAAAAATGAGGTTTCGCTTAGCAAGTTCCTGCAAATTCTCAGCTACATCCATATAGCGCTCGAGTGGCGTGATTTCTTGCTCCATCCAAGACGAAAACGGATGCGTGCCTGCAGCAAGGATTTTGAGATCTTCCTTAGCAGCAAGGTCGATGACCGCAGTCCTAAGCCGTACAACCTCT
>DCAZ01000026.1:4437-6019 GCA_002313925.1 Gemmatimonadales bacterium UBA1120 | reverse complement strand
GCGATCATAGGGGAAGCTTCTGGGTTCGGGAGAAGTCCGATAGACAAACCAAGCTATGCGGGAGTATCAAGCCTGGCCACGAACCAACATCTATTCAGCAAAGACACTCAACTCGTAAGAGCTGATACATGTTCTTGCCCCCTCCTGACTAGGCCATCCGCTGCGTCAGCCAAATAGGTCAAGCCATTCAACGCAGTACGCCGCCGGACCGGGTCTAATCCATCGATCATCCGTCCCACTCGATCCGGATCGAGGGTGCTGTACGCCAATCGCACCCGCTCCCCCGCTTCCGTTAGGCAAACATTCATCACTCTTCGGTCCTCAGGGTCCCGTTGTCTAGTCACGTATCCGGCTTCTTCCAGACGACCGAGATTCAAGGACATCGTTGAAGCTGTGACACCCAGATGGTTAGCCAATTCACCCACCATCGTGGGGTCAACCACATCCAAGTGAGACAAAATGGTAGCCTGATGAAAGCTCACAACTCTCCCATCAACGGGATCCGTCACCTGCCGCGGCCGACAGGCGAAGTAAATGCGTGGAAATACACTCAAGATCGTCTCTACATCTGACATTGCACCCCTCCTCTCGCTTCCTTTGATCTCCCATGCGGGCTACTTCCTCGTATCCATGATGATAATATATTAATTTGATTCGTCAAATCAATATATCATATATTGTAGATATTCCCCGTAATAGCTGGGTAATAGGGACTTGGGACTCACTTGGCCCCTGTGGATAATCGGGGCACGAAAATGGTGCTGGGTGGCTCAAGCGTGCTTATTTCAAGGTACGGAGCTAGAATTCTTAAGAATTCGAACAGAAAGTGTTTCCTTCGACTAACTATTCGGTGGCAGAAGAATCGAGAGTATCTCAAACTGGTAAGTGATTCATATGGAATGGATAAGCAGCCCTGAAGCTTGGATTGCCCTTCTCACTCTTACGGTGCTTGAAACCGTCTTGGGAATCGACAATATCATCTTTGTTGCGATCATAGCTGAGCGAGTCCAGGAGAAATCTAGAGCAAAAGCCCGACAATTGGGGCTCACATTGGCCGTAGCCACACGAATCCTCTTGCTATTCTCCATCGTGTGGATCATGAGGCTCACGGAACAACTCTTCGAGGTGTTCGGGCATGGTGTGTCGGGGAGAGATCTGATCCTCTTAACGGGTGGCCTATTCTTACTCTACAAGGCTACCCATGAAATCCATCATAAACTTGAAGGCGAGGCACCAGATACTTCAACAAATGGAGGGGCCAGCTCCTTTGCGTCCGTTATCGCACAAATCTTAGTGCTAGACATCGTATTCTCGATCGATTCTGTAGTCACCGCCGTTGGGTTAGCAGACGATCTGGCCGTAATGGTGATCGCAGTGCTGGTCTCGGGCTTGATCATGATCATCTCTGCTAACCCAATTAGTCTGTTCGTCGAGGCCCATCCTACGGTAAGGATGTTAGCGCTCGCGTTCCTGCTACTCATCGGTATGGCCCTGGTAGCTGAAGGAATGGGCCAACATATCCCGAAGGGCTATGTCTATTTTGCGATGGGATTCTCGGTCCTAGTTGAAGTCCTCAATCTTA
>DCAZ01000026.1:3464-4035 GCA_002313925.1 Gemmatimonadales bacterium UBA1120 | reverse complement strand
CGGATTGTGTTGAGAAACCGAAAGAAGGTCCCGCTCTTTCTTCTTCTAGTTAGAACGGGACCTCTTAAGTGAGCACAGACAGCCTGCTAGGGATTCTACTGCTGCACACCCACTAACCCATCTGCTGACACGTTAAAGTAGACCCACATTCCTGTCAGAGCGTGTCCCGCGATGTAGCACACCATCGAGTAGTTACCAGCCTGATCCACTGTGAATTGGATGGACTCTCTTTGGCCGGGCATGGTGCTCTCCATCATTGATGCAGGGTTTGAAGTGATGGCGCCTGGAAATGCTGGCACTGGCTCTGGAGCTCCACTGAAAGATGATGTCTCCGTGGAAATACCCAGACTATGAGCCATAACCGGGTCGTTGTTAACCAGTTCGACAGTAACGGTGTACCCCTCGGGAACGGTTATAGTCATCGCACCCTTCGTCACACCATTAAAGTTCCAAGAATTATTTTCAGTTGTTGAACCCGCAGTGATCGTCATGCTCACAGTGCGTGCGTCATTGTCCACTTGGAACCATGACGGCATGGTCATTTCACCCATGGCTGGCGGTGGAGCAGCCG
>DCAZ01000026.1:0-3136 GCA_002313925.1 Gemmatimonadales bacterium UBA1120 | reverse complement strand
TGGAGCAGCCGTAGCGCCTGCAGAACCAGCACTATTAGATGTCTGAGCTGGCTCACCACCACCACAAGCTATAAGAGCCGTGCTGGCTAATACTGAAACTAGGGTAAATCTCTTCTTCATTATTCAAAGCTTCCTGGTGCAGTTTGGACCACAGGGGGAGCAAGAAAACTATATAGTTTCGGGTCCTACACGAGAATAACTAGGGGGATCCAAGCAGGTGATCAGTAGCTGGGACCCTAGCGAAAGCCGTGGTACGTGCGCGGTCCAGATGGTGGGCTAAGCTCTGGAGGCAACCACCTGCCTGATTCAAAATCGAGCCAACGGTCGAACAGGGCATCCGAGTAGGCTAGGTCGAGGCCTTCACCCGACATTCCCCGGGCTACTTCACTTAGAACGACTGAATATCCTCCCCTAGCTACGGTCACTAACTCAATAAGGCCATCGTACGCCTCACGGAAATCCGATGCCTGAAAACTAACGCGCTGGTCTCTATACTTGATGCCGGGAACACCATCGAGCATTGATAGGTCTGCAGGTGGAACCGCGTGGAGTACAGCTTGGACTGGTTCCTCCAGACGCATCGATGAAGCATTTCGGTAGTTTTCCATTGCACGGCGCGCCGTAACAGTCAGTTCAACCCGTGCTTCATCAACTGGCCTGGGATCCGCGGTCGAGGCAGAAGTGGCCGTCTTCACAGTCACAAATTCAACCCACGGCATGGGACCAGCTAAATCCAATGCCAAACGATCATCGCCCGACGCAAAAATCACCGGAACACCAACTCGGCCCCAGGAATAGCCAACAATCTCGGTTTCAGTCACCGACATATCGTTGAAAAGGATGTCAATTCCTAAGGTGAACGTATGTGAAGCAAAGCCACCACTTCCTGTTTTAGCATGCATGCCGACCACAGCCACCGCATCGTAAAGACCAGGCTCGATCAGATCTACATACGCATCGAAAACAGCGTCACGGCTCACTAATTCAGCTCGAGGATCTAGATCTTCAAGAAGCAGATCCGGTTCAGGATTGCCACTCCCGTGACCATCCACAATGTGCACCTCATCAGCTCCACCCTCGAAAAGCCCTGCGACAACGGCATTAACATCTCCGGTCAAATACGTGCGGCCAATGGCATACCGGTCGGTGTGTGCAAACCGAAATGTTTTCGGGTCGGACTGGCCAGTAAGCCCTTCCATATCATGGTAAACGAGAACCCTAGTTATGCCGTCCGTGTCTTGTGTAGGCTCTTCTAGAATCCGCGATGTTGTACCGCCAGGGGCTTGTACTGTGCAGGCCCCTGCGAGGAGCCAAGTGAAAGTCAGTCTGAGATGTCTCATCGGTCCCACCCAGTCCAGCCAGGCCCATACACTGGCCGGCCTGGCATCCGATCAGTGTGCTCCCCCTGGGATACAACTGGGACACCATTCACTAAGACGTAGTGCACACCAGTCGAGACTTGGTGCGGCTCATCATACGTGGCATGATCGGAGACAGTGTTTGGGTCAAAGACTACGATATCAGCGAAAAACCCTTCCTTCAGCAAGCCTCGATTTTTGATATGGAGGCGTGTAGCCACAGCTGATGACATCTTGCGAACTGCCTCTTCTAGGGTTGTTGCTCCTTCCTCACGGACATACTTGCCAAGAATACGTGTGAACGTCCCATACGCCCTCGGGTGAGTAAGCCCTCGGGCAGTCTCAGGATCTATCCCCCCAGCATCAGTCCCAAATTTCATCCATGGCTGACCAATCTGCATCGCGACATTCTCTTCGCTCATCATGAAGTAGATGGTGCCAAGCCGTTGGCGCTCGTCCAGCACGAGATCGAATGCAGTATCAATCCAATCTTTTCCAAGTTCCTCGGATATATCCGACAGGTAGCGTCCGGAATAGCGCTGGTTATCCGGCTTATTAAATCCTAGCAGCAACACACCTTCCGGTGTTGAGAGTGTACAAAGATTCTCCCATTCGGTCGTCTGATTTTCGATCTCAGCACGAATCCTCATCCGTGCATCCGAATCTGCCAGGTTATCGAATAGCTTTCCATCAGCCGAAGCCCATGGTGGAAAACAGGCCGTCAGTCCAGTCCCTCCGGCTGTGTAGGGATACATATTCGCCTGGATATCTACTCCCGCTGCTCGAGCCGAATCAATCTTGGCTACCGCCTGCGAGGCCTTACTCCAGTTCCTACGGCCGCCGGCCTTCAGATGGTAAATCTCGATGGGCACACCAGCGGTGGTACCAATATCGATAGCTTCGTCTATCGCCTCGAGAAAGTAATCTGCTTCGGAACGGAGATGTGTGATGTAGACACCACCATAAGGGGCAGCTGCCCGATTGATTTCTATGAGTTCTCGGGTTGAGGCAAAATTTCCAGGCGGATAGATCAATGCAGATGCTACACCAAATGCTCCGTCTTCCATCGATTGGCGTACAGCGTCCTGCATCAAGGCTAGCTCCTCTGCATCCGCCTCACCCATCGCTTCGCCCTTGCCCAGTACGCGAACGGTACTGGCCCCCACGAACGACCCTACGTTCACGCTAGCACCGTGTGACTCCATCGCCCTCATCCAGTCACCGAAAGTCTCGAATACGGTTGAACCGGTAGCGTCACCCGCAGCTTCTAGCATTGCCGGGCTTGAGGGTCCATTCGTGGTCGATTCTCCCATGATCTCTGTGGTCACACCCATGGTCACCTTGGACACAACGCGTCCGTCCCCATCACCCAGAAAACTCGAACGAGAATGGCTTTGGATATCTATGAACCCAGGGGATACGACCATATCCGTGGCATCAATGCTGAGTTCGGTTTCCGCGTTAACTAGCAAGCCCGCTGGCGTTATGGCAGTAATCTGATCGTTCTGAATACCGACGTCGCCAGGAAACCCAGCATTTCCAGTGCCATCAACGATGTGCCCACCCAGAATCACTATATCAAATGCTTCAGGGGACCCTTCTGGTCCCGAGGCGGCATCAGGGCTCACACCAGAACAGGCAAGAAACAAAAAGACCGACAGGACTGCGGCAGCGGGCCTGCACATAACGAGCCTCCTAGTGACCAGAATGGCGCGCTCGCGCCAATGAACCAGTGCACCAAATACCTAGGAGGTCAGCACTCAGTCAATTGCAGAAGA
>DCAZ01000090.1 GCA_002313925.1 Gemmatimonadales bacterium UBA1120 | reverse complement strand
AGTCGAGCGAACATCAATGTCCAATGCTCCGATTCCCTGAATAGCGTCTGCGTATAGATAGGCGCCATTCGAATGGGCGAGATCAGCCAGACCGGCCAGGTCGTGCCGGAAGCCGTTCTGGTGCGAAACCCAAGCGACGGAGATTAATTGTGTCTGCCTGTCGACATGTTCAGCGAATGCGTCAACAGGTGCCCCGCCTGCCTCACTATTCACAATACGCACCTCAAGTCCCCGTTGCTCGGCCAATTGCTGGTATAGGAGATACGTTGTGTCATAGTGGAGATCATCAATAACAACGTTGTCACCCTGCTTTAAGTCCAGTGCTCGCGAGACGATATTTTCCCCGTCGCTTGTCGCGAAAAGGACCCCGATCTCCATTTCGCTTGCGCCAACAAGGGTGGCGAAGCGCTGCCTCATGAGGTTGGTCTCCTGCAGCATACCACCCAGACTCACGGGATCCCGAGCCTTGGCTTCTGCAAAGGCTTGAGCAGCTTCCACGGCTTGAAGCGGAGAGGGTGTGATGTATGCCGAATCAAGGTAGACCGACTGCTCTACCACGGGAAAATCAGATCGCACCCCTAGCGGATCATCCTTACTTGCTATGCCCACTACAGGGCGCACTCCTGAGAGTGAGGTTGGAGAGACTCCAGAGAGAGCGGCGGCAGCGGATACTCCGCTGATGAACTCACGGCGAGACAGCGTCACGGGTACCTCCCAGGATTAAAGCTAGAGATTCATCTTAGGCCGCTGTCTATTTCGGGCAACGCGTGCGCCTATTCCTGTCAGGTGTTGAAGAGGGTCACTACGTTGATTTACCGACTCTCAGGGGATGCAGCCGAACTGGAGAAGCCTATGACCTCGCACGATGATCGTCCCAACTCTTCAAGCTTGCCGGTCACACGACGAGCGTTTCTAGGGGCGGGAACCGCAGCTGGGGTTGCTGGTGCCCTGGGTGCTTCTGGATGCTCGGATGATGGGGCACTCGAGTCCAGGTTCAACGGCTCGGCCTTCGGTGGTCAACCCAACACTGTGGCAGGTTTAGAGGACAACATTTATACGCGACTGCTAGGGGTTCGCCCTCATATAGGCGCGCACGAACACATCACAACGATGGGTGGCTCACGGATGCCACCGGAGGTTCTAGAAGCGATCGTCGAAGCCAACGAATACTTCGTCGATATGAACGAACTAACTGAGGCTGCGGGCGCGCGTGTGGCCGAGCTGATGGGTGCCGAAGCAGCCATCGTCACATCAGGGGGCTTTGCCTCTTTGCTATTGGGGTCTGCGGCTTGCTTAACCGGTTCCGATATGGATCGGATGCGAGCATTACCCAACGTCACCTGGGAGCCCCGTAACTGTTTGATCCAGACACCTCATCGGTTCAGCTATGACCATGCCCATCGCGCGGCTGGGATGACCAACGTATACGTAGACTCTAGAGAGGAATTCATCAGCCGAATCGATGGTTCAGTCGCGATGCTTCCGGCATTGTCCGCGATTGAGCGAGGGAGCCCAATTGCGCCACCGAGGTCTATGGAGCGTTCATCTCCGACACCCGACACGGTGATTCTACCCGAAGAAATGATCGACATAGGTAAGCAGCACGATGTGCCTGTGATGATTGACATGGCCTCTGATCTTCCGCCTTGGGAGAATCTGAGGCGCTTCATAGATCTTGGTGCAGACCTCGTTGTGGTTAGCGGCGGCAAAGGCATTCTGGGCCCTCAGTCCACTGGAATCTTGGCGGGCCGGGCCGACCTTATTGAGGCGGCCCGCATGCAGAATGCGCCCAACGATTACATCGGGCGTGGCATGAAGATCGGGAAGGAGGAAATCATCGCTCTTGTGGTTGCGCTCGAGCGAGCTGTACGCATAGATCAGGCGGCTGAAGTTGAAGACTGGAATGCCCGAGCCCAGTGGCTCGCGGGAGAACTGGATGTTGTTCCAGGGGTGGTTGCTCGTTACGCGATGAACAATGGTGGCTATGCAGATGTCGATCTTGAATGGGATCAGTCCGTGATTCCAGTTGAGCCCCGTGAATTCAAGCGGATTCTGCGTGAGGGTACACCGAGTATTGTCTACGACGGCACAACCGTACGCACCCGCCAACTCCGTCCTGGCGAAGAGCTGCTGGTCGCTAATCGACTCAAAGAACTCTTTACGGAACTGAGTTTATAGGCTGTCTGGCGAGCATACATCTAACACTTCTTTATGGCTTCGGCCGTGATTGCTCCGTGCCCTAACTCCCGCCCTCCATCTTCCATACTGCCAACCCACCGGGTTGATAATGTAACTCGGCCGAGGCGATGATCTGCCGAGCAGCGATATCGATTACGTCCACGGTTCCACGTGTTGCCCCGATTGATTCGTTTGAGATGAATGCGAACCGTCCGTCCGGCGTAATCGATACCCCATGTGTAATAGGCTGTGTCGTTTTGATTCGAGTTTCCTGACCGGTCTCTAGGTCGAAGATCGCTACAGCCTGATCTCCTTTCAGGGTAACTACCAGCACCCGCCCGTCTGGAGTGATGTCCGCATTGTACGGCCCGGCTCCGGTCGGGAAATGACGTAGCACTTTCATAGATCCGGCATCAATCTCAAGCACATCTCCTCGGCCGTTGCAAGGCACGTAGATGCGAGTGTCATCCGGAGAGAGAAGGACCCAGGTAGGTTTGCAAATCTCACCCGATGTCATGTCCATGCTGGATGATGAACGGTCGGTAGGTATTAGACCCTCGTTACCTTCGGTTAGGATCATTCTCCGCTCGACACGCATGTTCATCACACTCGACTCGACGAGTTGATCGGACATCATGCATGTCGAGTAGTGCCGCTGACCGTCACTACTCACTCGGCTACCGTGAGGCATGATGCATGTCTCGATCTGCGTGATCTCTTCCATCACGGGTGCAAACACGGCCGATACCGAGCTCGGCACGTGATCGCCATGTAGGTTGAAATTCACGACGAACAAAGAGGCCCCATCGGGGGTCAGCGACATCGTCGCAGGGAAGAGACCAACAAGGGCCGAGTCCACAAACTGGTCGGTTCCAGTCTCCATCTGCCAGATCTGTCCGTACGGTTGACCATGGGCAATCGACACGTACCAATGCGTACCGTTAGGCGATACGGCGATACCGTGAGCGCCGTCGAGATCGGCGGGATGGAATCCTACAGGAATCGCCTTCTCTTCTACGACTTCGCGGCCATCGAAGCGCACGAGCGAGACGATATCAGACGATTCATTCGCGATGTATGCCCAATATGTGGGGTGTGACTGGGCTCTCGCTGGACCCGCAATCAAAAGCGCTACAAAGATGAGTGGCCAATTTCTCATCAGAACGTGACTGGCCTCGGCCGAGCGTGCTTTACCACCCATAACCCACTCGTCATATCGCTTACGAACAGGTTGCCCTTGAATGGCTGCGGCCCCCACGCGTTCGCGCTATTGGCTTGCAGTCCTTCACCTTCTGCGGCTTCCGTGCGGAAGAAGCCAATTTCCCGGCCCTGGCGGTACAGATCCCCTCGCAGGGTGCCACTCACATCGACAATGCGCAGCCCACCCTGGTAGTAAGCGATATACAGGACGTCATCCTCGACCCATATGTTGTGTGCACCTGCCTCAGGTAGGTCATACTTAGCCACTTGTCTCGGGTTGTCGATATCGCTGACATCGATGATGTGAATAAAGCCGCGCATGCCGTCCGAAGTGCCTATCTCATCTCCGAGGAAGACATAGTCCCTCGTGCGCCAGGCAACGTGTGTGTTTCCTTCAGGATACTTGATGGTCGACACGAAGACCGGCTCCGTGGGAGTTCCACCGTGTGTCCCTGCACCAACGTCGACAATGACTAACCCATCATCCCAGTACGACAGGTACGCGTAACCATCCTCAGCCCAGACGTCGTGCAGTGATTTGTTTTGGTCACCAGGCTTGATCTCGTAACGGCCGGCATGGGTTGGATTCGCCGGATCACTCATATCAATGATGTTCATGGCACTGGTACCATTGTTCACTGCATAAACGACATCCCCCATAATCCAAACATTGTGGATCCCAGCCGTAAGTTGGTCGGTCAGTTCAGCCATAATTGTGGGATGGGCAGGATCAGCTAGATCGAGTACCACGATACCGTTTCTCCGGGTGCTCGCACCTTCCCGTGTGATGATGGCCCAGCTTGCATCTTCGTTGACTTTTACGTCGTTGACGACACGTGCATCGACAACAACGGAATCGAGCAGACTAATATTTGTTGGGTCTGTGACATGCCAGACAAACATACGCTCACCGCCGCCCCGAGAATGTGTCCCAGTGTATGCGTAGTCTTCCCCGTCAGCGCCCTCAAAGACCCAGAGGTCTGAGGTCGCAACTTCGGCGCGCACCCCGTGATCAAGGAACTCGACCTCAACTGGCCCAGGTCGCTCAGCTACCTCGACGATCGAAGCTGCGGAAGCGGAACCAGTGCTTGCGATGACACGGTATGCGCCCGGCTCTTCAGCAACGAAAGTGCCGTCGTCGTAGACGAATCCACCCGTGCCTTCGAGTCCTGAGACTGCCAAATCAAGGGCGATATCCGTAACCAGATTGCCCCCGGAGTCCCGGGCAACGATATCGAACTCGACAACGTCACCCCGGCGGGTCTGCGTAGAGGCAGGAGACATCGAAATCGATGTGACCGGGTTTGTGACTACATTGACCGTATATTCGGCTGAAATGCCACCCTCGGTTTGGGTCGTGAGTATTGTACTACCTGCTGTGACGCCTGTGAGAATGCCGCCGCCTGAAACCATCGCGACTGAGGTAGCTGAGGAACGCCAAGCAATTGTGGCCGTTGAGTGTTCCGTATCATTTACTGTCATCACCTGAGCCGCCATCTGGATTGACGTACCCGTGTAGACTGTATGAGAGGGTTCGGAAATAGTGATCGATGCGGCAGGATAATCGAGTACCCGTACCGGGATCTGATCGATCTCGCTCGCTCCGGCCGTGCCGCGCACACTCCCCTGATCGAGCGGTACCATCACGATGGCAGAGAGCGTACCCTCACCCGGTTGCTGACCGGTCAATTCCACCTGTTGCCCTGTAATCGTTGCGAAGCGCGGGCTTACGTTGCCGCTGGTCATGATGATTGCAACAGCCCCTTCGACCATAGTGCCATTCACGTCATACAGGCCAGTTGCCAGTGTGACCGTCTCACCTCTAGGTATGACGAGTTCGTCCGAGCCGAAACGGACTTCGGTGACCATTGCACCTGCGGCGCGCTGATCCTCCGTGGCAGGCGGGAACTGAGCGGCGGCGGGCGCTACCGTAATTGCTGCTAGGGTAGCCGCGATAGCGATAGCCGGCAGAGTTGTGGTTAGTTGAAACGACAGGGCAGGGCGTGTCATGTGGATGCTTCCTGGATGCGAGCAGTACAAGAGCGGCTCTAGTAGCCGCCGTATTATGGCGTTCGAGCAAACTAGGTTGGCGGTTGGCCTGCGGGGAGGGGGCGATGTCCTCTGGACCCGTTAGGGCTTGGAACGCTTTGTGGCCACTATAGGCGATTTGCCACAGTAGCCGCTCCGAAGTAGCGTCTGTTTGAGTAGTTCCCACCCTATATTTGCTCAACTCCCTTCTTGCGGGAAATTTTGATGATTCAGATCTCCAGAACCCTGGTTGCATTAGCGATACTGATAATTGCCGGACAAGTTTCGGCTCTACGTGCTCAATCGACCGGAGCGATCGAAGGGCCCGTTGGACCCAGCCCCTACAACATCATCCGTGGCTGGCACAAGCCGTTTGCGGAAGAGGGTTTTGCATTCGGCGGTAGCTCAGGTGTTTTCGCAGAGTCGCCAAACCGAATCTTCATTGCCCAGCGCGGTGAAACCCGCCTCCCTGACCCGATTCCTGCAGAGTTTTCCGGGTTTGCTGGATCTATCGGTATCAACGTTCTATTTGCTACTGATATGCGGGTGTGGGAGCACTGTCTTTACACGCTTGATTCCGATGGCAATGTACGAGAGATGTGGGACCAGTGGGACTACCTGTGCGAAGGAACCGTCACGCTCCGCCTTGACGGGCCAATCGCGTTCCCTTCGGAGGGGCCTGGACCCCACAGGCTCCGTATTAACCCATATGATCCGGAACGCCGAGTATGGCTCGTTAACGAAACCTTCCATCAGATTTATGTGTTCTCCAATGATGGAAGTGAACTAATCAAGACACTGGGTGAGAAGAACGTTCCCGGAGACGATGAAACGCATTTCGGGCGTCCCCAGGATGTGGCGTTCTTGCCGGATGGGAGGATTCTGGTCGCTGACGGCCTCGATAACCATCGCGTGATCATCTTAGATGCCGATGGAAATTACATCTCAGAGTTTGGCGGCTTCGGTGAAGGACCTGGCCAGTTCAATGGCATCCACGCCCTGGGTATTGGGCCTGAAGGCCTGATTTTCGCTCTAGATCGGTCGGGTGGGCGGGTCAACGTATTCCGCACCACCGATGATCCAGCGGAAGTCGAGTTTGTTGATGTTTGGGGAGGGTTTGGCCTGACTTTGGATATAATCGTCAATGACGATTCGATTTGGTTCACGACATTCGGCCCCGGCCGCCTCGTGAACTTCGTTAAGATGGATTTCGAGGGTAATCGGCTCTACACCTGGGCTGTCCCACGTGAATTGCCAGATGGATACCTTGAGGTGCATACGTTTTCAGTCGACTCCGATGGCAACCTCTACGGTGGAGACAACCAGTACGGCCGTACTCAGAAGTTTGTACCCAAGCCTGATGCAGACCCCGCTCTATTAATCAAACCGCCCTGGGTTGCTCGATGAGGGTGATGGTTTCGAAGATCAGACACCGGATGCCTTCATTCATTTCATTATCCATCTTTTGGCTCAGCGCGTTCCTGGTGCTGCTTACAACCACTGAACAGAGCCTGGCCCAGAGCGCTTATGCAGACCATCAGTACACGAGCGAGGATATTGAAGCAGGCTCGAGGGTTTATGTCGCTGAGTGCGCGTTGTGCCATCAACGTAGCGGCAGTGGTGTGGATGGCGTGGATCTTCGCCTGGGACAGTTCCGTCGTCCCTTGTCAGACAATGATCTTCGCGAGGTCATAACCACCGGCGTTTCCAATGGTCGGATGCCTGGGCTTGATCTACGACAAGATGAGCTTGATGGAATTGTCGCCTACATCCGTGCTGGCTTCGATCCAAGTGGCATCGCTGTGAAAGTTGGTGATGCAGCACGTGGCCAGATGCTTTTTGAGGGTGAGGGCCAATGTTCATCGTGTCACCGAGTGAACGGCCGGGGCCCACGTGTCGCACCTGATCTTAGCGACATTGGTGTCGTTCGAACTCCGGCTGCCTTGCAACGAACTCTACTCGAACCAAGTAGCGCCCTTCTCCCGATCAATCGACCGGTACGAGCCGTGACACGAGATGGGCAAACGATCCGAGGGAGACGGCTCAATGAGGATACCTATACGGTGCAACTGATTGACTCGGAGGAGCGGCTACTTTCACTGATCAAGTCTGATTTGGTCGAGTACGAGGTGAGTGAAACCCCCACAATGGAGCCGACCACGCTCTCCAGTGATGAGGTTGCCGACCTCATCGGGTATCTCCTTACACTGGAAGGTCTGCGATGAAAACGCTTCAGCTAGTGTTACTGGTATTATCGGTTCTGGTAGGGCCTTGGGCGTCAGATCATCTCAGCGCTCAGGTCTCATACGATAGGATCCTAGGTGCCGCAGACGAACCAGAGAACTGGCTTACATATAACGGCACGTATTCAAGTCAACGCTACAGTGGGCTTCGCCAGATCACCCCCTCGAACGTCGATAACCTCGAGCTAAAATGGATGCTCCAAAATCAGGTGTTTGGGGCCTGGCAGTCTAACCCGATCGTTATCGACGGGATTATGTATGTCACCGAGCGACCCAATGATGTCATGGCGGTGGATGCAGCCACTGGGAGGGTCTTCTGGCTTTATCGGCACACACCATCTGAGGATGCAAGGGTCTGCTGTGGTGCGAACAACCGTGGGGTGGCAGTGCTCGATGACAAGGTGTTCATGGGCACATTGGATGCCCACCTCATCGCGCTTGATGCAACGAATGGCCAGCCACTATGGAATGTCGAGGTAGGAGACGAAAATCTTGGCTACTCGATTACGATGGCACCGCTTGTCGTGAAGGACAAAGTAATTGTCGGTGTTGGGGGCGGAGAGTTCGGTATTCGTGGTTTTGTTGTTGCGTACGATGTGGACACCGGTGAAGAGGCTTGGCGTTTCTACACCATTCCCGGACCGGGCGAGCCTGGACACGATACGTGGAGTGGTGATGATTGGGAGCATGGCGGCGCGCCGGTGTGGATCACCGGCTCGTATGATCCAGAGCTGAATCTGACCTACTGGGGTGTCGGGAATCCTGGACCTGACTGGAATGCTGATCAGCGTCCTGGAGACAACTTGTATTCTGATGCTGTTGTTGCTCTCGATGCGGATACAGGTGAATTGAAGTGGTACTTCCAATTCACGCCTAATGATGGCTATGACTATGACTCGGTTCAGGTTCCTATACTGGCCGATATGGACTGGAACGGAGTGCCATCTAAGCTGATGCTTTGGGCAAACCGCAATGGGTATTTCTATGTGCTTGATCGTGTTACTGGAGAGTTTCTCTCAGGCACACCATTTGTGAAGGTGAACTGGTCGAGTGGACTCGATGAAAACGGAAGACCCATACCAACACCTCAGCCGCCGGGGTCACCGACTTGGCCCGGTAATCAGGGTGGTACGAACTGGTACCCTCCTTCGTATAGCCCGCGAACAGGACTGTTCTATGTATCCGCCTGGGAAGATTACGCCACGATTTATGAAAAAGAAGAGTCGCAATATCAGCCGGGCCGGATGTTCCTTGGCGGCGGCTTCAGCGTGCTGACACCGGTACCGGGTGCTCCGACTATCGGTATTGGTCGAACATCGCCGATCAACAACTGGACAGATGAAGTAGGGCGCGGTGCTATACTCGCACTTGACCCTCACACGGGCGAAGCAAAATGGAGATTCGAGCAATTTGATGTCAGCGACAGTGGTATGCTGACAACAGCCTCAGACCTGTTATTCACAGGTGGCCGTGAGGGTTACTTCCATGCACTTGATGCACGAACTGGAGAATTATTGTGGAAGGCGAGCCTCGGAGCGCAGATCGTGATGGCACCGATCACATTTATGATGAATGGTGAACAATATGTGTCGGTGATCTCCGGTCACACACTGGTAACCTTCGGGCTGCGCGACTAATGAGCGTTTGCCATGGAACTCCACTTTCTAAGGAGGCAACGTGAAGATGAAGAGCATTGGCGCACCCCTCTTGGTCGTTGCACTAATCGTTTGCTCTGCCTGTGTAGGTGAAAACCAAGCTGCACAGGATCTGGGGTCTCGAGGGGCTATTACGAAAGGTGGAGATGACAGGACGGGGGAATATGAGGCTGTAGAAAACTGGTGGAAACCAGCTCCAGATCATGAAGGGCCTTGGACTTGGGGAGAGGTATCAGGTGTAGCGGTGGATACCCCCGACCGGATCATCGTTGGGGTTTGGGGTGACCGGAATGCACAAGGTCAGGGGAGAGAAGGTGGGACGAATTACCTAGTGGTGGCTGATCGTAACGGAAATATTGTGGAGCGGTGGACCCAGTGGGACTCAATTCTGAACAAGCCACACCAGGTTTATATCAGCCCTTATGATCCAGAACGCCACGTCTGGGTTGTTGAGCGTGGCGGTGGCAGGGGGGTCAATATGCAGATCCTCAAATTTACGAATGACGGTAGTGAGTTGGTGATGAGGCTCGTCGATCCTGACCACCCGACGACCCGGGCAGAGGCACGAGCAAACCCGAATCCAGGACCCTTTACCTATGGGGACCCGGCCGTGCTGGCTTTCCTTCCGGACGGCAGCTTCTATCTCGGTGACGGCTACTGGAATTCGCGCATCATCAAGTACAATGCGGATGGGGAGTACGTGCTGGAGTGGGGGGAACTTGGGAGTGGTCCCGGACAGTTCGACCTTGTTCATGGGGTTGCTGTCGACCGTGATCGGCGTGTCTACGTCGGTGATCGCACTAATAACCGTATCCAGATTTTTACGGAGAACGGTGATTTCATTGAAGAATGGCCAGATATTTCTGATCCGGTGGGTGTATTTATCGATGAAAACGATGGGGTTTGGGTTATCTCTGCTCGATTGAACCGGATACTCAAGTACAATCGGGCAGGCGAACTCCAGTACTACTTAGGTGCTTACGGAGGGACGAGAGGTGGCTTTGCGGGCGGGTTGTCGCGGCCACACCAGCTCGACGTGGACCAGGAAGGCAACCTCTATATTGCCAGTTGGGACGGCGGATGGATGGATAAGTTCGTTCCGAAGCCAGACGCCGATCCAAGCAAACTCATTGGCAGGTCGCTCGTACTCACGAACTAGGGGAGTTGGCATGACCGTTCGGGTTAGCTCAGATTTTCAAAACTTTCGTGCAGGGATTGTGTTATCTCGTGATTTGAGGTGTTCGATGATTAGGACGCGCCAACTTCTTGAGGCTTCGAGTTTCAACCTCCTCCTTCTGGTCACACTCGTGTGCGCCTTGTCGGCGCTTTCTCCGGGAGTAGTCTGGGCGCAGCGTGGTGCGTCAGGCCCACCTGAGCATGCTGATGTTGAGCCGGTGAACTATCTCCCGAACCCCTATGAGACAGTGCGGAATTGGGGGACACTCCCAGATGGCCGGACCTGGGGATCAGTAAGCGCGATCAATGTCGATATCGACGGAAGGCATATCTGGGCTGGAGATCGATGCGGGGCCAACTCGTGTGCTGGTTCCGACGTAGACCCCATCGTCAAATTGGATCCGGATGGTAATGTCGTTCAGAGTTTCGGGGCGGGGCTGATTATCTGGCCTCACGGAATGGACGTAGACCGCGAAGGCAACGTGTGGGTTGTCGACGCTCGGGCCGCAAATGCGAGGGAATTGCAAAACTTCCCCAACGCAGCAGGCAAGGGGCACTCGGTCATCAAGTTCAGCCCGGAAGGTGAAGTGCTCCTCGTACTTGGCACTCCAGGTGAGACAGGTGCCCCTCCCACACACTTCACTGACCCCAATGACGTCCTCGTCGCACCGAACGGGGATATCTTCGTGGCGGAATCACACGGTGCTCAGTTTCTAGATGAGCCGGGACCAAATGCGATTGGTCGCATCTCCAAGTTTGCTCCTGATGGGACACTGATTAAGACCTGGGGCTCCTGGGGCTATGGACCTAGCGAGTTCAGGGCTCCCCACTCGTTGGCAATGGATTCACAGGGGCGACTGTTTGTAGCCGACCGGGGCAATCGACGTATCCAGATTTTCGATCAAGAAGGCACTTACCTCGATACGTGGTATCAGTTCAGTCGAATCAGCGGGCTCTTCATCGATCAGGACGACGTTCTATACGCAATCGACTCAGAATCAGATGACAACTACAATCCCGGTTGGAGAAAGGGGCTCAGAGTAGGTAGTGCTAGGACTGGAGAAGTGTGGTACTTCGTCCCAGAGCATGTCTCGGAGCGCGCATCGGGGATGGGGGGATTTGGATCGATGGGTGAAGGAGTGACCGTGGATGCTGAGGGCAACGTCTACGGTGGTGAGGTGGGTCCCGTCCAGGGGCTCACAAAGTTTATTCCGCGGCTGATCAGCAGGTGAGATAGTGCTGGCCACAGTGATGATGTAAGACGCAGGAACAGCTCTATCGTCTCCGTGGAATTTCCTTGTAGCCACGGATCTTCTGTTGGCCAGCGTAGAGGCTCTCGGTAATCGCCTGCATCGCCATGTTCGCGACATCCTGACGGATGTTGAAATGGCGATAAGAGGTGATTTGTACCATGAGAATAGTGATTAGCTCCTCGGTTGGATCAATCCAAAAGACAGTACCCCAGGCTCCACCCCACCCGAAGGTACCCGGTGTTATGGCTTGCCGAGCTTTCGCCGGATCAGTCACCATGCTGAACCCCAGGCCAAAACCGTATCCATCAGAGCCTTTGATGTAGATGGGGAAGTCACCTGTATGGTTTGTGATCATAAGGTTGACCGTAGACGGGCTGAGCAGACGAACTCCGTTGAGCTCTCCACCATTCAAGATCATTTGGGAGAAGCGGAAATAATCCGGTGCTGTTGAGGAAAGCCCAGCCGTACCGCCAAAGTAAGATGTGGGTCCTCTAGTTTCCGGCACGCGCCGCAACTCAATCGTGTTCCCTGGGCCTGTCGGGCTATATGCGGCGGTTACTCGGTCTACCTTGGATGCAGGCACGTTATAGTGAGTATCAGCCATCCCGAGTGGGTCGAAAATTCGCTCCTGTAGAAACTTATCAAGACGTTGTCCAGAAATTCGCTCTACCAGGATTGCCACATAATCAGTCGAACTACCATAGCGCCACTCATCTCCCGGATGGAAAGCCAGTGGTAGTGGTGCCCGGGCAACTATGGTCTCTTCTAGTGTTGCTTTGCGCGCTGATTGTGCTTGTTCTTCCGGTGTCAGCAAATTACGAGCAGGATCTACACCTGCGGTGTGACTCAACACGTGACGGAATGTGATGGGCCTGTCAGCGGGTACCCGCTGGATCCCTTCGTCGGTCTCGACGAGTACCGTCTTCTCAGAGAATTCCGGCAGGTACTTTGAAATTGGGTCGTCTAGGAGAAAGTAGCCCTCCTCAAAGAGCATCATGAGCGCAGTACTCACGATAGGCTTGGTCATCGACATGATTACAAAGATGGCATCGTCCGTCATCGGCGCGTTCCCCTCTATGTAACGATCACCCTGAGCTTTCAGGTGGACGACCTTCCCTTCTCTTGCTACAAGACTCACACTGCCAGCCAGCATGTTCGCGTCGATATAGCGTTGCATGACTGCATCCAAAGACTCAAGTCGTTCGGACGACATGCCAACGCTCTCTGGGTTAGCACGGGGCAGTCGCTGTGCCGCCGTAGAGAGTGGGAACACCAGTGCTGCTTGCATGGCCAACGCGATGGCCGCCGCGCATCTCTGTTTCTGCATTCTTGGGCCTTTTCCGTTCGGAATGAACCGGAAGCGTTCATTCAGGGTGGAACCATTTCCGGTAAAATTTGATGTCATGGATATCAACGCAATTAGTGCACTCCTAAGCCTCCGTCGATGACAATTGATTGACCGTTGATGCCTTCAGCGTCAGTGGAGCACAGCATCAGTGCGACGTGCGCCACTTCTTCGGGGCGAATCAAACGCTGTTGTGGGTTTGTCGCGAGGATGCTTTGCAGGGCTTCCTCGTAAGAGAGCCCTGTCTTGCCTACAATGCGGGTAACTGCATTGTCAGCCATGGCTGTGTCCACGTAGCCCGGACAGATCGCATTAGCAGTGACCCCCTGATCTGCCACTTCTGCAGCTAATGCCCGGGTAAACCCGACTTGCGCGTGCTTTGAAGCACTATATGCGGCCATGTATGGTCCGCCCTGTAATCCAGCGACGGATGCCACATTGATCACGCGTCCCCAGCCTCGCTCGATCATGCCTCCCAGGAAAGCTCTGGTGCAGAGGAACGTCCCGGTGGCGTTAACTGAAAGGATTCTATCCCACTCTTTGAGGGTGAGCCCTTTGACTGGGTTGGAACGAGCAATACCTGCGTTGTTCACCACGATGTCGATGTCGCCGAACCGCTTTGAGGCTTCTTGAGCCATCATTTCGACGCTGGTTTCGTCGGCTACGTCGCACGGAATTGCATGAGCCTCATACCCCTCGGATTGTAAGCTCTTCGCTACGCTTTCGATTTCGTCCACTGACCTGGCACTGACTACGACGGTTGCCCCGTTTTCGGCCAGGATCCGGGCGATGGCACTCCCGATACCGCGTCCGCCTCCCGTGACTACGGCTGCACGTCCCTGAAGGTCCATTGTTGCTCCTGCGCTGTCAGACGACTTCAAAGAGGCCTGCGACACCCATCCCGCCGCCGACACACATTGTCACAACAACATGGCGGGCTCCCCGGCGTCGTCCCTCGATCAATGCGTGCCCTGCCAACCGAGCACCTGTCATTCCAAACGGATGGCCGATTGAGATCGAACCTCCGTTGACGTTCAAGCGCTCGGACGGGATGCCAAGCTGGTCTCGGCAGTATACGACCTGGACAGCGAAGGCTTCGTTCAATTCCCAGAGGTCTATATCATCCATCTTCATACCAGTGCGTTCGAGCAATCGCGGTACTGCTAAGATGGGACCGATCCCCATCTCGTCAGGCTCGCATCCTGCGACGGCTAGGCCACGGAAGATCCCCAGCGGCTCTAGCCCGCGGCGCTCAGCCTCTCGTGCTTCTACGACAATACATGCTGATGCACCATCAGAGAGTTGGGAAGCGTTACCTGCGGTCACGGTTTTGTCCTCACCCATCACGGGGTGAAGCGCCGCCAAGCCTCCTGCCGTTGTGTTCGGTCGGTTGCCCTCGTCTTTGGTTAGGGTGACCTGCTCTTCATGGGTCGCACCAGTCTCCTTGTCAGTGACCAGCTTAGTTGCCGTTAATGGCACGATCTCTTCGTCAAAATAGCCCTGCGTCTGAGCAGTTGCTGTGCGCTGCTGACTCGTAAGCGCGTACTCGTCCTGGCTCTCACGGTCGACCCCGTATCTTTTGGCGACCACCTCTGCGGTGTCGAGCATGCTCATCCATAGATCTGGCTTGTGTTCTGTTAACCAGTCCTCGTTCCAGTGCAGTTGGTTCAGATTATTCTGGACCAGGCTGATTGACTCGACACCTCCAGCGGCTGCAATTGGAACACCATCCAGGACAACGCGGTTAGCGGCAATCGCGATCGCTTGAAGCCCAGAGCTACAGAAGCGGTTCACGGTACTGCCTGCCGTGCTCACGG
>DCAZ01000089.1 GCA_002313925.1 Gemmatimonadales bacterium UBA1120 | reverse complement strand
CGGTACTGCCTGCCGTGCTCACGGATAGTCCGGCCCGGATCGCCGAAAGGCGGGCTATGTTCTTTCCTGTAGCACCCTCTGGTAGACCGCACCCGATGATGACGTCTTCAACTTCATCTGCATCTACACCGGCTCGTCTCACTGCGTGCTTGATTGCGTGACCAGTAAGTGTCGCGCCGTGGGTTTGGTTGAACGCTCCGCGAAATGCTTTGCCTATCGGAGTTCGTGCGGTTGAAACGATCGCAGCTTCTCTCATGCGCCCTACTCCTCCGTCACTTGATTAGCAGGCTGATCTGTACCTCTCAAGGCTGCTTCTTCGCGCTCGATCAATATGCGTCGCAGGATCTTTCCTGCTGCCGACTTGGGTATCTCGTCCAAGAATTCGACTCTGCGAATCTTCTTATGTGGTGCCACATTGTTTGCAACGAAACTCATGACCTCTTCAGGTGATAGTGTATCATCTCCGACTACAAACGCCTTCGGCACTTCTCCTGCCTCCTCATCGGGACTTCTCACTACGGCCACGTCACGGATCTTAGGGTGGGTGAGAAGTAGTGCCTCTAACTCTGCTGGTGCGACCTGAAAGCCTTTGAATTTAATGAGTTCCTTCACCCGATCCACAATGCGGCAATATCCGTTTGCATCGGTTATGCCTATATCTCCAGTGTGTAGCCACCCATCTTCATCAATTGTGGCCATTGTTGCTTCAGGACGATTGAGATAGCCGGCCATCACTTGGGGGCCTCGGATCCAGATTTCTCCTTGCTCTTCCGGACCCAACTCTTCACCAGTACCTACGTCTACGATCTTGACCTCAGTATTTGGCAGGCATGGGCCAATCAAGTGGTGCGGAGTTTGTCCACGCCTCTGGTTTGGAGCCTGATGTGTCACCGGACTCGTTTCAGTCAATCCGTAACCCTGAGCGACTATACACCCAAGTCGGTCCTCTACAGCCTGTGCGAGGTCCTTTCCGAGTGGCGCGGCTCCGGAGACGATTCCCTGAAGGCTCGAGAGATCATATGCATCAACCAGGGGATGCTTAGCCAGCGCAAGTAGGATCGGCGGTACAAGGTGCGCGAACGTTACTCTCTGATCCTGAATGACTCCAAGGAATTCCTCTAGGTCAAACCGTCCTAGCACGACGATCGCAGCACCACAAGAGAGGGCATAGTTCATGATCACGAGCAGTCCGTAGATGTGAAAAAAAGGTAGGACTGCGATCAGTTTGTCTTCTTCTGTAATTGGTCGACACTGTGACTCCAAGCCAGCAAGTTGAGCCATATTTGCCACTAGATTACGATGCGTCAGCATTACGCCCTTTGAGCCACCAGTCGTGCCACTAGAATATGGGAGGGCTACAAGATCTGTTGCCGAGTCGATAGCAGGCCCTATCTCTAGTTCGGGTGCCTCCAAAAGCACTGAGAACGGTGTGGCACCGGGTGCGTTATCAAAGGTGAAGATCTCCTGGATATTGCCTGCCTCCGCAGCAGCTTGTTGCGCATTTTTCAGAAACATGCTGGTCGTAACCAGAAACTGTGCTTGCGAGTCTTTCAGCTGGCTTGCGAGTTCCTTGGGGGTATACTGCGGATTCACGGTCGTAACGACTCCGCCTGCGTAGGCTGCTCCGTGGAATGCTATCGGGTACGCGATGCAGTTGGGGCTGTAAATGGCAAGTACATCACCCTTCCCGAAGCCGCGGGACGCCAGCCCTGATGCTGCTTTGCGGATGCTACTTGAGAGTTCCCCGTAGCTTATGGTTGCACCGCTGGATCCATCGATAAGAGCAGTTTTCTCAGAGAACTCCGTCGATCTCTGGAGAGCGAAGTTTGTGACTGAGGAATCTGGAATCGTGACATCCGGGTAGGGGCTTTGAAAAATCATTCTGCATCCCACTCTGCAAAGGTTTTATCCTCCCGGGCCAACCTCTCTAATAGTGGTGCTGGCTCTAACCAATCTTCGTGGATTTCGCAGAAACCTTGCATCACTTCGTAGACATGCCGCAGGCCGACTGAGTCGGCATAGAACATTGGCCCCCCTCTGTATCTCGGAAAGCCGAAGCCATAGAGCCAAACGATATCGAGGTCGCTTGCGCGTTGTACAATGCCTTCTTCTAGGATGCGCGCGCCCTCATTGATGAGAGGGTAGATACAGCGCTGTAGAATTTCTTCATCTGAAATCTCTCTTCTGTCAATTTTCAACTCTCTTGAGGTACGGACGACAAGGTCAACGACCTCGGGATCAGGCATTGGGATCCGGCTGCCCTCCTCGTAGCTGTACCAACCTTTTCGGGTTTTCTGGCCGTAGCGCCCCATTTCGTAAAGTCGGTCAGCTATTTCTGAGTAACGCAGATGTTTGGGGCGGCTGGGTTCTCTGTGTTGCCGAACTCTCCAGCCAACGTCGATTCCAGCAAGGTCACTGAGTGCGAATGGGCCCATCGGGAACCCGAAATCGTAGATTACCTTGTCGACCTGCTCCGGGAATGCTCCCTCCTCAATTAGGAACTGGGCTTGGCGGCTATATGGATAGAGCATGCGGTTCGCAGCAAATGAGTCACACACCCCAACAACGACGCCCACCTTACCTAGCTGCTTGGAGAGAGTGAGAGTAGTTGCGAGTACTTCAGGTGAGGTATGGTCCCCACGCACGATCTCAACCAGGCGCATGACGTTGGCTGGGCTGAAGAAGTGAGTTCCAACGACCTGCTCGGGTCGTCCTGTTACCGCTGCAATTGTGTTCACATCTAATGAAGAGGTATTTGTTGCAAGGATTGCATCGGCTTTGCAGAGGCCATCAAGACGTGTAAAGATCTTTTTCTTGAGTTCCATTTCCTCGAAGACAGCTTCGATCACAACGTCGGCAGCCGATACCCGTTCGAACTCCAGCGTTGGTTCGATCAAGGCAAGCCGTGCTTCCGCTTCTTCCTCGGTCATGCGCCCTTTCGAGACCGTGGAAGCATAGTTCTTGCGGATCATCTTCATGCCGCGGTCCAACATACCTTGCTCTGACTCGGTTACGATGACGGGTATTCCGGCGTTCGCGAAGCACATGGCGATCCCAGTTCCCATAGTTCCGCACCCCAGCACTGCTGCGTGCCTGACATCCGTTTGAGATGTTTCCGGCCCTAAGCCACTAACTTTTCGTGCCTCGCGCTCCGCGAAGAAAGCATGTCGTTGTGACAATGACTGATTGGATGAACGACATCGAAGGAATACCTCTCTTTCGAATGCCAGGCCGTTCTCGAAAGACATTGTTGTTGCTGCCTCAACGCAGTCAATACAAGCGAAGGGTGCTTCAAATCCCCGTGCACGGCGAGAGATACGGGAGCGGAATTCGTCGAATAGTTCAGGTCGGTTTTTAGCCTCGAGGAGATGGTCATCCCGATCCCGAGTTTTTTTTGGTGGCTCAGGCCCAACACTGAGACGATGAGCTAGAGACACCGAAATTTTGAGCAAATCATCACCGTCATCTGCGAGACCGTCCACCAATCCAAGTTCATGTGCTCTCTCGGCAGTCATGGGCTTCCCGGAGACAATCGCATCTAGGGCTGGCAGTACGCCGATCAGGCGCGGTAACCGTTGTGTTCCTCCGGCTCCCGGTACGATACCGAGCGTGACCTCTGGCAAGCCGATTCTTGTACCCGGTATGGCAATTCGGCTATGGCATGCCAGAGAGAGTTCACAGCCACCCCCGAGGGCAGTCCCGTGTAAGGCACATACAACAGGTTTCGGTGAATCCTCAATGAGGGAGATCAGGTCCATGAGAGTGGGTGACTCTCCGGCAACACCGGTATCAAATTCTCGGATATCCGCACCAGCGCTGAACATGCGACCAGATCCGCAGATCACGAACGCCTGGATATCAGGGTCTTGTAACCCTGCAGTGAGTGCTTCACTGACACCAATACGTTGACTGAGCGAAAACGCGTTTACTGGTGGATTATCAAGTGTGATCACTCCAACTGCTGCGATTCGATCGAAGCGTACCGGATGAGGCATATGGGGACCTTGGTTTGGGGTTGCTAATAGCTGTCTGGCATCTGGCAGTGGCCGTCTGCATAGGATTCGGATAGCATGGGGGCCGCTCCTATGCAACCCGGCACGCTTATAGAGGTGCTCTTATCGGACTGATGATGGAAACTAAGACCCAGCCTTTCGGTGCGGGTTTTCTGCTCTATGACACCGATCCCGAAGAGGTTGTGACCCCTGAGGATCTTGGAGATGAAGAGCGGATGCTCATGCAGGCCTTCTCAGATTTCGCGGAGAGAGAAGTCGCCCATCACCTAGAAGCGCTTGAACAGGGTGATACGGATATAGGCCTAGAACTTTTTCGGAAGGCTGCCGACCTCGGGATCTTTATGGCAGAGGTTCCGGAGGAATTTGGGGGGCTCGATCTTAATGTGCTCGCCGTCACCGGGATGTGCTCGATCCGTGCCAAACTCGGAAGTTTGGGCTCTCTCATTTTCGGGCACCAAGGGATCGGAATGCTTCCTCTCATCAATTTTGCTACAGAAGAGCAGAGAGAGCGTTATCTCGTGCCCTGTATGAATGGAGAGATGCTATCCGCATTCGCATTGACTGAGCCCGGCACCGGATCAGACGCGATGAACATCACAACTAAGGCCGTTTTGGGTGATGCGGGCACGCACTACGTAGTGAATGGCGGTAAGCAGTGGATCACAAACGCAGGGTGGGCAGACATCTTCATCCTTTTCGCTCAGGTTGACGGTGAACACTTCACAGCATTCGTGTTGGAGCGTGACAGCGAGGGTCTTGAGATAGGAGCGAATGAGCATCTACTCGGGCAGCATGGTTCTTCCGTTGCTGCACTCTCACTTGAAAACGTCCATATCCCTATCCAGAACCTCTTGGGCGAGGTTGGGAAGGGACACAAGGTGGCGTTTTGTACGCTCAATATGGGTCGGCTAAAGCTGGCCACGAATAGCGCTTCTGGAGCACGGGCCGCGGTCGAAGTCGCCTCGCGTTATGCTGCAGAGCGTACCCAGTTCGGTCGACCGATTGGCGAGTTCGGATTAATCCAAAGAAAGCTCGCTGACATGGCTGCGCGCGCATATGCCGCGGAATCAGTTGCGTATCGAACATCAGGGTTGGTTTACCAAGCATTGGAGGCTAAGGCCGGAAATGATCGACCAACTCTCGACGATAAACTGGCGATGCTCTCCGAGTTCTCGGTGGAGTGCGCTATGGCAAAGGTCCACACCTCCGAAGCCTACAATCATCTTGCCGATGAAGCAGTCCAGGTTTTTGGTGGCTACGGTTTCAGCGAGGAATACCCGCCTGCCCGGATGTACCGAGACTCTCGAATTGCTCGTATCTATGAGGGCACGAACGAGATCTGCCGTCTTTATGCACAGCGGGCGATTCTGCGCCGCTCATGGTCGGGGCGGCTGGACCTTAGTGGAACTCAAGACCAGACGGACGATTCCCTCTCTGCGGTGAGTTATGATGCAGCTTTAGGCTCAGGCTCACGTCACCTAGATATCACAAACCTCAAGAGCGTCTACCGGCATCTTACCGCTGAGGTATGCGCCGCGGTCCAGCGAGAGCGGATGTTTGATGCAGAGAACCAACAATTGATGGCTAGTCTAGCGGATATAGCCATTGAAATTTTTGCAACGGAAAGTGTGTTCTTAAGGATTTCCAAGGGTTTCTCCGGCAGCGGCTTGGATGGTATGGAGCTATATGAAGACCTTGAGCAGATCTACTTCATCCATGCAGTAGACCGCATCCGCCAGGAAGCAAACGAAATCTTGGCGGCTTTATTCAGCGGTCCAGGACTTGCCGAACAACTCAGGAAACTGGACGACTGGCTGCCACTTCCGGTGGGCCTGATCGTCTACAGAGCGAGAGTTGCAAAGGTGCTCCTGCAGGATGGGGGGCTTCCGGTCTTCGCTTGAACGACCGACACATTGATGTCGTGATCGAACCAACTCGGGACCATTACGAGGATATCCAGCTCTTCACTGCAAGAGGGTCTTGGATAAAACTTGCCCTCCTGCTGGTAGTGCTTGTCTCTCTACCTCTCCTGCTACCAGGCTACCGTGTTTTTACGCTCAACTATATGGCGGTTTTTGTGATTGTTGGGCTTGGAATGAATGTGCTCGTGGGTTACACAGGACAGGTTTCGCTTGGGCATGCCGGGTTTCTGGCTATAGGTGCTTACACGATGGTGCTTCTCATGACCAGGCTTGCGGTGCCGTTCCCTATTGCCTTGGTCATGGCAGGGTTCGTCTCAGCATTTTTCGGCTTCCTACTGGGGTTGCCAGCGTTAAGACTGGCGGGGCCGTATCTCGCGATTGCTACCCTGGGTTTTGGCTTAGCAGTTACACAAATCATTGGTCACTCGGCTTTGTTTGGGGGACACATGGGGCTGGTGGTGCCAGATGCTATGGTCGGCCCGTTCCCATTATCGGGAGACGTTAGCAAGTACTATGTGATCGTCGGCATCACGTTCGTGTTAGCACTTGGCGTGCGGAACCTTTCCGTCACTCGTGTCGGACGGGCGTTCCGGGCCATCAGGGATAGCGAGATTGCTGCCGCCACGATGGGTGTGGATGTTGCCTACTACAAAACGCTCAGCTTCGCAGTAAGCGCTGCTCTGACAGGCGTCGCCGGGGGCCTGCTCGCACTCATGACAGGATTCATCAGCCCAGGCGTTTTTACGTTCACACTTTCCCTGATGTTTTTGGCGATGGTGGTATTCGGGGGTCTTAGCTCGATCACCGGTGCAGTTCTTGGCAGCATTGTCATGGGGTACTTGAATTTGGAAATGGATGCTTTTCAGGAGTTACCCGTCCTCGGTCCAGCTCTTGAAGGCTTCTCCGCACGCTTTATGTCAACTGTTGGCCTTCCAAACTTCGGGTGGGTAGTAACGGGAATGTTGATTGTGTTCACGATCCTTCTCGAACCTCGAGGCTTATACGGGCTCTGGATTAGGGCATTGGATACCATGAAACGTTCGAAAAGTGCTGATACCGAATTGAGTCGATCTGGGTCCGGAGCGGATTAACCCGTGTTGCCACAAGTTTTTGCGAGTGGGCTTTCAGCAGGAAGCATCTATGCCCTGATGGCGCTTGCCCTGGTCATCACATACAAGACTACCGAGGTCCCGAACTTTGCTCAGGGTGATATGGCTATGGTATCGGCCTTTATCGCCTACATGTTTCTAACTGACTTCGAAACCGGGTTCATCTTTGCTTTTGGTGCGGCTCTCGTATTCGCCTTTCTTCTTGGGGTTGGATTTGAGGGGCTCCTACTCAGACGTATGCGGAAGCCTACGCACCTGAACCTGATCATCATGACTCTGGGTTTCAGTTTGGCCCTTTTCGGTTTCGCGGGTTGGAAATGGGGTGCCGACCAACGTCAGTTTCCGTTCCCCGTTTCAGCGAATGAAGTCATAAGGTTTGGGAGTGTTTCGATCAGCACTCTTAGCGTGGCCACGATCTTGATTGCCGGGATACTGATGCTATTGGTTTTTGCGTTCTTCCGTTTCACTAAGCTCGGCCTTGCGATGCAGGCAACGCAACAAGATCCGATCGCTGCGCGTATCAATGGGGTACCAGCCCGTGCGGTTGTTGGTCTCACGTTCGGCATTAGTTCTGTAATTGGTACTGTGGCGGCCCTGCTCACGGCACCACTGATTACGCTTGATCCTACGTTGATGTGGGATGCCCTACTAAAGGGTTTCGCTGCTGCCGTTCTTGGGGGATTGAATACTCCTGTTGGAGCGGTGCTTGGTGGCTATCTATTGGGAGTCATCGAAAATCTCTTCGGAGCTTACGTCTCGGTGGAATTCAAGTCCGTTGTGGCGTTCCTGATCATCGTTATCGTGCTCTGGTTCAGACCCTCTGGTCTCTTCGGCCGCCACCATGAGAGAAAGGTCTGAACAATGAGCTTTTTCGCTGTTGATGGCCTCACAATGCGCTTCGGAGGTTTGACTGCGCTTGATGATGTCTCTTTTGAGGTGGATCGGGGGATGATTTTTTCGATCATTGGTCCGAACGGTTCTGGGAAATCCACAGCGTTCAACTGTATCAGCGGTATTTATCAACCGACGGAAGGGGAAATCTACTTTGAGGGTGAGGGCATCTCTGGATTAGCTCCTCACCACATAGCGCGTCTCGGCATAGCACGGACCTTTCAGAATATCGAACTCTTCAGCACAGAGACCACGATCGACAACCTTATGCTCGGTCGACACCAGCACATGCACAGTGGTGTTTGGAGTGGTGTGGCGATGTTGGGCCGCGCCACAAGTGCAGCTAGAGAGGAGACAGAGAACCGCGAGCGTGTCCAGTGGATTATTGAACTTCTCGATCTAGTTCAAGTGCGCGATCGACCAGTGGGCGAATTGCCTTATGGTACACAAAAGCGTGTGGAATTAGCTCGTGCTCTTGCTATGGAGCCAAAGCTTTTACTGGTAGATGAACCATCTGCTGGTATGAATGCGGATGAGCGTGCAGAAGTTGCTGAGCGTATGCGAGAATTGCGTGCAGAACTGGGTGTGACAATCCTATTGATTGAGCACCACGTGCAGCTTGCGATCGGTCTAGCAGATCGTGTTCTGGCCCTGAACTTTGGAAAACCGATAGCCCAAGGG
Source organism: Gemmatimonadales bacterium UBA1120 (assembly GCA_002313925.1). Taxonomy (GTDB): domain Bacteria; phylum Gemmatimonadota; class Gemmatimonadetes; order Longimicrobiales; family Gaopeijiaceae; genus UBA1142. Next base: position 11,421 of record DCAZ01000089.1, on the reverse strand, counting down.
GCTCCTGAAGAGATTCGGCAGCATCCCGAGGTTATCAAGGCGTATCTCGGCGATGGATAAGCACCCAGAGGTTCTCCTAGAACTCAATGCAGTAGAGACGTGGCATGGATCACTGCGTGCGCTGTCTGATGTTTCCCTTACGGTGTCTGAAGGCAGCATTACGGTAATCCTGGGCAACAACGGTGCAGGTAAAAGCACCCTATTGAACACGATCTTAGGAGTCCTAGAAGGCCAGCCGAAGAATGGACAGATTTCCTTCCAAGGTACCCGGATTGACCGGATGGCTACCGAGCGGATCGTTAGATCTGGTATTTCCTACGTTCCTGAGGGCCGTCGGATCTTTAGTGAGCTTACCGTTTGGGAGAATCTGAAGGTGGGCGCGTATGTCCAAAAAGATCAGTTCTCTACTAAGAAGGCTCTTGAGCGTGTGTGCGAATTTTTCCCTCTTTTGGCAGAGCGGCAGAGCCAGGCCGCGGGTACACTCTCCGGTGGAGAGCAGCAAATGTTGGCGATAGGACGTGCTCTGATGAACGGACCTCGGCTTCTACTTCTTGACGAGCCGTCACTCGGCCTGGCTCCGATTTTGGTACGGCAAGTGTTCGACATCATCTCGCAGATACGAGATGAGGGTGTCACAGTTCTGCTCGTGGAACAAAACGCTCGCATGGCACTGGCTGTTGCTGACGAGGGGTTGGTTTTGGATAGCGGAGAATTAGTCGCAGCCGGGTCGGCTTCTGACCTTGTCGACAATGCGGAGGTGGAGGAGCTATACATGGGTGCCCCGTCGCTGCCAATCAATAGAGAGTCTTAAGATGAAGTCCATCCGGAAAAATGAGCTGCATCGGCCACGGATGATGACATTTCTAGTCTTGGCCTCTATCTGTGTGTACGGATGCTCAGGGCCGATAGATGAGGGCGGTGTTCGTGGTGTAACAGACGATACAATCGTGATTGGTAGTTGGGCCCCCTTGACTGGACCCGCTGCACTCTGGGGTGCTGTGGGCCGAGGTGCCGAAGCCTACTTCGAGATGATCAATGAACAGGGTGGGATACACGGGCGTCAGATTGAGTTCATACTTCGTGATGATGCATATCAGCCTTCACGGACAGTGGCGGCTGTACGTGAGATGGTAGAACGTGACCGTGTGTTTGCCTTTGTTGCAGGTGTTGGCACTGCTCCAGGTCGCGCTGTTGTTGATTATATCATGGAGAATGAGGTCGTCTGGGTCTCCCCTGCTACTGGCGCTACGCATTGGGCGTATCCGCCAAGGAAATATTTGTTTGCTCAGTACACACCATACTTTGATGAAGCAGCGGTGTTGGTCGACTACGTGGTCAATGAATTAGGTAAGACCAGGATCGGAGTGATCTATCAGAATGATGACTTTGGCGAGAGCGGGCTTGTAGGTGCTCAGGTCGCGCTGGAGAAACATGGGTTGAACGTGATCGAAGCAGTGTCGGTGGAGGTTCCAGACACAGATCTTAGTTCGCACGCTGTCCGGCTCCGTGAATCCGGAGCTGAAGCTGTTCTTATGTGGCTAACACCGCGTCATGCCACGATCATTGTCGGTTCGGTCGGACGACTTGGTTATGAGCCGCAGTGGCTTGCTAGCTCTGTGCTAGCCGACACAGAACTGATGTATGATCTGACGGAGGGGGCATGGGAGGGCGTGATCTTCGCGGCTATTGGTGAACTTGCTAACTCAGCCCACCCTCTCATTGAGCAGTATCGAGAAGCGAGTGCCCGTATCGCGCCGGAGGAGCGGGCCAGCGAATTTTTCCTTTCCGGATTCCGTTATGCTGAGCCGCTTGTCGAGGGACTTCGGAGAGCTGGGCGTGACCTGACTACCGAGTCACTCGTGGCAGCACTAGAAACTTTGGATGGTTTTCAGGGAATTGGTGCGCCACTGACGTACACGACTAACAGGCGGCAGGGGACGAGAGCCACATTTCTCGCCCGTACCATCGATGGAGAACATGCGGAACGGCTCACTGATTGGCTCGAGTCCGGAGTTGACATCGAGCAAGTGATTCAGCGACTAGAGGGGTCGAATTAAAGGTACGCCATGCTCTCCCTCGATTTTTCTGAAGTGTTCGAGAATCATGACCAATTATCACTCCCCGAGCATGGGCTTTCCATGAGCGGTCTTCAGCGGAAAATCGGAGTCCTCTTCTGTGCGATGCTCATGTTGCTGGGCTCAGGGTGTGGAGACGGGCCGGCGGCGTTTAGTAATCCTGGCTCTATTGAGGTCCTGATTCAGTCGCATGGGGAAATGTTGGATCCTAACGGATATCAGGTGTTGATTGACGGATCACTTACCCGGTCCGTAGAGATCAACTCAACCACAGAGTTTGGGGGCCTTCCACCGGGACTGTATTCCATAGAGATAACCGGGGTGGCTTCGAATTGTATCGTTGTCGAAGAGAACCCAGTCACGGTTCTTGTGCTTTCAGACAAGAAGACCATCGGGAGTTTTGGCGTGCAGTGCTTTGCCACCTTTGGATCTTGATTGCCTTGAATTAAAGTTTGGCTTCGGGCCCTAACTATTTGGACCCGAAACCGTGCCCAGAGCCTGTGGCAGCTTTGTTTTTACGAGCCACCATCCGACCGCGAACGTGCTCAATGTTGAGACAACAACGATGCTCCAGAACACATTCCACAGTTCGTGTTCTTCCAGCAGTAGCGCTACTCGAGGCATGATGAAACGCGTGAGGGATTCTGCAATCAGGGCTGCGATCAGGCCTATATAGGACCAACTCATCCAGTGAGCATGCCACTCGATCCAGTTGTACTTAGGTCGTCGAGCAAGAACGAAGTACAATCCGGCTGATAGGGTCACTGCACTTAAAGATGCCGCCACATGGAATGGCCCGAAATTTCCTGTTAGGTCGTAGATCGAGAAGGCGGTAACGATCACACCCACCATCGATGTAGCGTAGACGTGACCAAACGTACGGTGCCAGCGTGTCCCTTTTGAGATTATGAGGACCATGGCACCCGTCCCGATCGCGATTAGCGAGAAGATCATATGTACGGTGCCGAGTGTGTTCACGAAGCTATATCCATCATGTACCGAAGAGAGTGTCGAGACCCTATCCGCCTCTTTGGGTGCCGAAAAATCAATTAGTCAGTCCCCGGTCTCAGTAGGATTCTCTCAAGATTTCACGTGTCTGTGGATCTTTCAGATAGCGCCAGGCTCTGGTTTTGTTCCAATGTCTGATGAGAATATCTAGGAAATCTAGGGCCCAGAAGTGAAAAGGTCCTTTTGTGACCGAAGACACCAACAGAGTGTGGAATTTTTGTGCACTTTTATTGTGCGAATTCATCCGGCATCAAATAATGGCTAGTCGAACAACACTGAGGTAACGAAAAAATGAACAAGTACACGATATTCATCATTGTTGGAACGGTAATGGCAGGTAGTTGTGGATCCGGAGCTACCATTGAGACTGAATCCGATTTGGTTTCGTTAAGGCTGGCCGCGAACACCTATCATCAGGCAGCTAGCACGAAGGACAGGGCGGCGGTTGTTGCTCTCTATGACGAGAACGTACTCATGGTCCCACCCAATGCTGACTTGGTAGAAAAACTAGAGGGTGTGCAGGGCTACCGGTTTGGTTTTCTCGAGACACCGGGAGTTGAACTTCAGTTCGAGATCCTGCGGGCGGAAATTTCTACATCCGGTGATATCGGGTGGACACTCTCCATAGGCGATATCACAATCAATAATCCCGAGGGCCCACCTGGACGAGATATTATCCGGGACTTTCACATATGGAAGAAGCAGGCAGATGGTTCGTGGAAGGTCGTTGTTGATATGTGGAACTCGGAGCTACCGATCAACGAGTGATCAGGTAATCATCCCAGGGATGAACCTGAATGTTGGGCAGGAAGTGGGGTGCCTTAGGGCAGAAAGGCTGCTCGAAAGCACCCCACTAACTTTTCTTAGCCGCCTAGATTCCTTAGGACTTCAGCGAGTGTTGAAAGACGCTCAGCATCACCACCACGGGTTCCGGCACGTATTGCTGTAGCGTCCTGGTCTAGTTGCGCTGCCACCTGAGCTAGTTGCGTCGCGGTCGCAGTCCCTCTTTCCGCTCGGTCCAGAATGTTAGCAACGTCGGGTACACGATCGTTGAGAATCCCATTACCTCGCACCAGTTGGTCAAGATAGGCCCGTGCTACGGGGACAACCGCTGGCCATACCGTCAGCGGCTGCATCTGCGCATTGAATTGATCGATCTGGATGAGTTCTGCAGCGTCGATCTCAGCCTGTGAAAGGTGCTCTGTCGGAGTCAACCTGAACACATCTATCCCGCGTGAGATTTCAGCACCATATATGCGGCCGTTATGCCAGTACGTTGACCAATAACCCCCGGTGAAGAGCGCTTCGGCACTTAATGGGCCTCGATCGAAGAACGCAACTTCGAAAGCGTTTGCTGGATCAGTGAAGTCCATGATTGATAGGCCGCCCTGGTACCAGGCTTGGACCATCAGATCCCGACCTGGAACTGGGATGATTGAGCCGTTATGGGCGACGCAGTTTTCAGTCTCTGTTTGAGGTACGGGGAGCTTATAGTAGCCTCCAAGTGTCATTTCGCCGTTCTCGATGGTGAAAATTGCGTTGGCTCCCCAGGTCGGAGGGTCTGATGCCCGGCAGCGAGCTTGGCCGCCGCCGCCCCATTCGTCAGTGAATACGACTTTTGTACCGCCGTTATTAAACGTTGCAGAGTGCCAATAGGCGAAATTTGGGTCGAGTACCTCATCGATCCGCCGCGGGTTCACGACATCTGAGATATCGAGCAGAATCCCATTTCCGGAGCATGCACCGGCAGCTAGTCCGATCTCTGGATAGACCGTGATATCATGACATTGATGTGTACGCCGAGTGTCTTGAGTGCCCGCACCGTGATCACCTCCAGCCCAGAGACCCGCGATGTTACCGGTTTCCGCATCTGCAAAGATGCGAGGCATGTTTACGATCTCCGCATTCTCAGGTGCATTCAGCGGTACGCGGACGACCTCGATCCGGAACAGTGCCGTGTTGGGATCTTCATCCGGTTCGCCCCCAGAGCACCCTGGCAGCTCTTCTGTTGGGCGCACGGAGCTTGTCCCTTGTATGTAGACGTAAACGTTTTCGCTGTCATCGGGGTCAATGACTAGCGTGTGCGTGTGTGACCCGCGACACGATTGGATGGCCGCAACCTGCATCGGGTTACTTAAGTCGGATACGTCGAAAATACGTACGCCACGCATCCGCTCTGCACTGATCGAGTCCGTGACCCCTTCAATTCCGCAGTCGAGTCTGCCGCGTGTTTCTTGGGCTGACATAAACACAAGGTCTCCATAAACCGAGATGTCGCCCTGCCCACCGGGGCACACAACGGACAGCGCCAACATCGGGGTATTCGGATCTTCCAAATCGTAGATCTGGAATCCGTTGTAATTGCCCTGATATAGGTACTGTCCCTCGAATGCTAGGTCAGTATTGCTGAAACGCCCATCGTCTGGAGTTGCCGGATTGAAGAATCCGTCTGGCCGAGGAATTTCAGAGACCTGCTCGAGTCCACGAATCGCCGATTCAGCGTCCATCCATCCTGCACCGAGTTCGAGGCGTGGATCGTTTGGATCCCATGTGAATAATGGCTCTGCTTCGACCGAGTCGGGGGCTATCTGGGCTGCGGCCTCCGAAAAGCCGCCTATGAGGCTGGCCGTCATCACCAACACCATTGCTAGAGCGGCTCCTCGATGGGTAAATCCGGAAATCTGTTCGAGTATCATCCTAATTCCTTGTATCCAATGAGTAAGTCATTTACATGATTGTCCATTTGACCACAGTAGGGTCTGGTACCATAGAGCCTATCAGCGTTCCTCCAGCATTCGGCGCATCCGCAGTATCTCAATTGTTTGATCTGCATCAACGTCCGATGCAAATTTGAAAATCAATGATTCCTGCCCGGCACCTGAAGAATTAAAGAGCGTCTGCACCATAGTGAGTGCTCCCTCGTGATGCATAATCATAAATTCGAGGAATAGTCGCTCAAATTCTCGCCCGGTAGCAGATGTCAGTTGCTCCATCTGCCCAGCGTTGAGCATCCCGGGCATGAGTGCCATATCACCAGCCATCATCATCCTATGAGCGTTCGTGGCTGGAATTTTCTCTTCCCGTTCGGCTAACCAGCGCTCCATCAGTCGGATTTCATCTCTCTGTGAGATCTGCATCCGGAGCGCCAAACCGCTGAATCCGTCTGTGGTCGCGCGCGCGGGCACCATAGCTGTCATGTCGAGAGCCTGCCCATGGTGGGGTATCATCCCTCGCATAAACCGCACGTCCGCTTCCGAGTACTCCAACCCCCTGATCGCGTCCAACTCTGCTGTGTCGAAGGCCTGGGCCATCTCTCCTGGTGCACCAGGTTGTATTATTCGTGTTCCGGTTGTTCCTGCTGGTGCTGAAGGTGTGCCCATACAGGATGAGGTCACAGCCAGCGTCGAAAGGACGTAAAAGGGCAGTAAAACTTTACTATTCACTTCCTGTCCATCTTTCTCGCAGTGGCTCTCGTTCGACGCGCTGACCTCTCATATATACATCCAAAATGCGGCGTGTGTTCGTGATGTCATCAATTGGGTTTGCATCGAGAATGACAAAGTCTGCGAGTTTGCCAGCGGCGACAGAGCCTGCGTCGAGCTCCATTAGCTCAGCGGATGCGCTTGTCGCCGCAACGATCACTTCGGCCGGGGTCATCCCGGATCGTACCATGTCCTCCATTTCCTGGTGTGACGTCCAGGGTGAACTCCCATCCGTACCGAACGCGATCTTAATGCCAGCGCTGTTCAGGCGATCAAGGTTTCTTGCTTGGATTCCAAAAGACTCTTGAGCAGCAGGTCGATCCTGCTGGGCTGCCTGCATCTCCCTGAGTCTTTCAGCAGGGATTGTTCCACTGAGCCAGCTCAGGTCCAATGCAACGCCCGGGTTCGGGAGGTTTGGGACCAATACTACCTCAGGACGGTCTGTCCACAGCTGGACGAGTTCGTCGTCCACATCCTGATCTCGAATCCCGTGCGCGAACGCATCGATCCCTGCACGGAGTAATCCCTTAGCATCCTCGAGGGTGAAGACGTGAGCGGTGACCCGAAGACCATGCTTATGCGCTTCATCGATCACCGGGCCGTATAGTTCCGGCGTGAGTTTTTCGTATCGGCCCCCACGGTCGTCGACCCAAATTTTCACGAAGTCGACCTCTTCGGTTGCTAGTTCTTGTACCGCTGCACGGGCTTCTGCTTCGGATGTGATCCAGAAGGGCACCTCTGAGCGTCCTTCCTCCGGCGCGGTAATCCCACGCCCTGCGCTACGGGATCGTGCCCCATTTGGTATGTCTTCGCTCCGCATCTCAAAGCCCACATTACCATCGTCGAGGCCGAGGCTCATTACTGCGCCCGTCCCATAGTACGCCCAGTGTTGCAGCTCTTCTGTCCGATCCGCTCGAGGTGATGCGAGATGCGCATGTGCGTTCACGATTGCTGGCATTACAGTCTTACCTGCTAGGTCGACATGGCTGGAGCCTTCAGGCGCCTCGATCGATCCAGCAGCACCAACAGCAGTAAAACGGCCGTCCTCGACCAGAAACGCTGAATTTTCGAGGACCGCACCCCCATCGCCGATTATCAGTTGTGCACCTTCGTATAGCACTGCGTCAGAAGTGGATTCACTTGTTGCACATGCTGAAACAGCCAAGGCAACGCTGAGTAAACCAGCAAGCATCTTTGCGGATTTCATGATACCTCCCCTGTCAAACCTTATGGATCGGCCGCACGGACCGTGACACCAAGCGGGCAGTGAGTCTACAGTGCATGCCTCAGTCGGGCGAGCACCGTAAGCTGTCAGGCCATGCATCCGGAAGAGTCATTCAGAAGGCGAAATCGCTATCCGAAAGCCTATAAAGGCGCGGCGGGCACCGGGATCGGCTCCCCCCCGGTTTGCTCCCCGGACAAAGCGCTCCGGATCTGTAAAAGATCCACCTCTCATGACCCAAAGAGACTCGTTTTCTAGGTCCTCCGAGTCGTTGGTGGGATCATAGGGGTAGGGCTGATATGGGCTTCTGGTCCATTCCCACACATTTCCTGCCATGTCAGAGAGCCCGAACGGACATTCCGGACACTGGTGGCTCCCGACAGCTGTGGTGCCTCTTGCTTGGTAGGTTGCTCGGTCAGGCCTGGGCTCACTACCCCATGGATAGATTCGTCCGTCAGTACCTCGAGCGGCTTTCTCCCACTCGGCTTCCGTTGGCAGAGTGACCTGCCCACCGCCCTCGAGCAGGGTGCTCAGAGCCTCTGGTGTCTCGGCCGAAGTTCTTAGGATCTTATCTAGCCAGCGACTGTACGCGAGTGCGTCCGGCCAAGAAATAAAAGAAGCAGGGTGCTCAGGTGCTCCACTGAGTGCTTGACCATCAATAGGATAACCTGTTGCCTGAACGAACGAGCGGATTTGTGCAACGGTCACCTCGAAGCGTCCGATGTAATACGTCGGAAGTTCCAGAACCACCTGCGCGTTCGTGCTAGACCAGCGCTCAATATCGAATGCCAGTGGATCGATGGCAGCATCACTACCCATTAGAAATGGTCCAGCCGTGATCTCGACGAATCCCAGGAGCGGATCATCCGGGAGTTGCCAAGCATCTGCCAGAAATCTGGAAACCTCTCCTGGGTCACTGATGACTGTATGATCAGGAATCAAACCGGGCCGGGGCAGAGACCCTGCAAAGCTCAAGGCAATCCATACAGCGCTGACGAGTCCAAGAGCTGTGAGCGGGACAGCAGTTTTACGGACCACTTAAGATGCACTCATGATCTTGTCGCAAGCAAAATCCCAGTCATGTTGGACGCAGGCACGTTCGTATAGCTCTGGCTCTGTCATTTCCATCAAGTTCTGACCGCCTTCCCTGAGGAGCAGCCTCAGATCAAGCGCCCGTGGGTTCATCCGGCTAAAGCTGCCTGGATCGAGAAGGTTAACGCATGCTGGCTGGAATCGGAGTTCACATGCGCGAGAGAAGTAGCCGAGGGCAAGATCGGCATCCGAATTCACGATTTCTCCTTGTCTATAATGCCCACCGAGTTCGTTGCAAGCCCAGGCTGAGTTGTCCCCACAATAGCTGGCCTCCAGTTGGATCAGACGATTGCATGCAGTCGGTCGATCTTCAGCGCATGCTTGCTCCCAGAATGGAAGGCTATCACCGGGGTGCATTCCGTCGGTCTTACCCATCGCGGTCATCGACCCGAAGAAAATGATCCATACTGCCATGTGAACGGGGTTGAGTCCGAGAGGAGCCCAATCAAGTCTCAAGAGCTTTATGGCTCGGCTTCTTCTGATCACAGGAATCAGCGCATCGATTCCTCTAACGCTTAGATTGAGGAGCGGAACAGCTAGAAGTTTATCGTAGAAAGTTGGTGCTCCGTAGGCTCCCAGGAGTGAGTAAAGGCCGAAAACGCCCAACCCGTAGAGCCCTCCGAAAACGAGCTTGCCAGCACGTGAGCGCGGTGAAGTTGATGGGTCCGTTACCAAGAGGTGAAGTCCGAGGAAGACTGCGGCAGGAATTTCTGAGTCAAGAAAGTATGGAACCCCAGTCAGTGAAGTGTAGAGAGCACTCAGACCGAAGAGCACCATCGCGGCTGCCCCCGAAACGAGTGTGATAGAGAAGAAGTACATGACGACGAGGCCAAGCAAGAACAGGTAAAGATAGATCACAGGTGCCAACGTCAGTGTCGAAGCAATCTCCTGTCCCCAGGTCAGGTCGGTCGTTCCTGTAGCGATCAGCACTAAGGAGAAAAGCCCGAGGGAAAATGCTGAAGGGTTGAAGATGTGGACCGTCCGACCTTCGCGTTTCCAGCGTACGAATTCCTTTCCTAGGAATCCGATACCGACCATGAGAAACTGTAGGTAGAACCAATCATCTCTGAACCAGAGGAAAAGATTGATACTGAAAATGATCGGAAATGGGCCGAAGCCGAGTGTGTATGTTTCTCGCCGTGACCAAGCGAGTAGCATATCAAAGACGTACGCAAATATGAGCTGAGCAGCTAGGAGTGTTCCGAACTCATAGACTGGTCGCCAATGCCAGCCCCAGTAGGCGAAGACAGCGAGCTGAACTAAGGCTTGAACATAGTGCTGCGGGCGCAGCATAGTTTGGAACGTCCGACTGGCGTGCTCATGTCTTAGCTTCAGGTAGAGCATAATAAGCCAGGCTAGGAGCACGATCGCTGCACCCCAGATTGATATCGCTAACGCAAGATTGCTCTGAATGCGCGGGAGGAATGAGAGCGCAACGAGTGTGAGCGTGAGTACTGCGGGGGCTGTGAGTACTTGCAGACCTGAGGTAGAGTCTGGTGTCCGCCGGCCTGGTTGATTAGGGAGTTGGACTCGATACTCTTGGTCCTCTTGCCACTCTTTCCGACGTCGCGCAGCTGACATGGAACCTCGTTCTACGAGTTAATTTTACTGTTTTGGTTGGTACTGAGAACAAGTCGAGTCCGGTCGCGAAGCTAGGAAGGGTCGACCCCGCGAGAAAGAAGATAAAATGCAAATAGGGTTGACAGTCACCTTGGTGAGGGATAAGTAGCGGATTCGATTATCGGTTATTTGGCCGGAGATAAGTAGTTGATTTCCTCTTTAGTATTAGTCGTATTGCTCACTCTTAGCAGCCTGAGCCTTATTCTAGGGCTCAGGCGAGAGCGTGCGGTGCGCTTCGGACACGACTGACAAGTCGAAGAAATAAACCGAATGCCGCCGGGCTCTCTCAACTGGGAGGGTCCGGTTTTTTCATTATAGAAGAATTGGAAAGAATGGCTGCTACCACAGGTGCTGATCTTGCTTGCAGAGCGCTCTCCCGAGAGGGGGCGCAGGTGCTCTTTGGGCACCCTGGTGGCGCGATTCTTCCGTTCTATGACGCTTTATACAACTATTCTGCCCTTCGCCATGTACTTTGCAGGCATGAACAGGGCGCCGCTCATGCGGCTGATGGCTATGCACGCGCGACGGGACGGACAGGTGTTTGTGTGGCAACGAGTGGCCCAGGTGCTACGAACCTAGTCACTGGGCTGGCGGCCGCATTCATGGACGGTGTGCCAGTTGTTGCGGTAACTGGTCAAGTTGCTCGTCCTGGAATAGGAACCTTCGCCTTTCAGGAGACTGATATTTTAGGGGTGACAATCCCTGTTACAAAGCATGGATTCTTGGTGCAGGAAGCCTCCGACATCCCTGAAGTGCTTTCGGAGGCGTTCCGATTCGCTGTGTCTGGTCGTCCTGGCCCGGTGCTGGTCGACATACCAAAGGATGTCCAGGCAGAACTCGTCGATGAGAAGACATCTTCCTTGTCGCGTAGCAGAAGGCCTGTGCCTATGGAACCCCTGCAGAGTACTCAGGAAATTGAGGC
>DCAZ01000035.1:2918-4046 GCA_002313925.1 Gemmatimonadales bacterium UBA1120 | reverse complement strand
TCTGAGAATTGGCTGTGACCGTTATGGGCTAAAGACATGTATCTCCCCCCTCGTGCCTGAAAATCGGCAACGTTAGAAAGGTCCGTCCCAACTTGGTAAGCATTCTCTATTCCGATCATCGCGACTTTTTTCCCCGAAGCCGCAATCCGGCGTACGTCATCCGAGGTCAACGCAAGCTCGATACGATCAGGAGCAATCTCCTCGGTCAATCGGTGCACAGCGTCAAATTTTTCGATCGCTTGAGCATGGGCTCTAGCATAGCCCTCTTCTGTGAGCTCGCCTTGCCCAACAAATACGATGAAGAACGCAACATCCAGTCCACCTTCTTCCATCTTCGGAAGATTCACCTGGTTTCCCAGGTCCATTGTATAATTCCGATCAGCGGTGAAATTGCTGGCACTGATATCGTCATGAGTATCGAGTGTAATAACTCGCTCATGGATACCTTGCGCGCGCGTGACCAGGTCCGCTTCGGATTCTTGCGTTACCTCACCTCCTCCGCAGGCGATCATTAGCAGAGGGAAAGAAAGAAGTACTAGTTCATTGGAAAACTTCTTGAGCTTCATGTTCATTTTGGAATCCGAAGAATGCTTATCGTAGAGAGGAATTGTGATTCTACGGGGACTCACAGTACCAGGCCACCTAAAGAACTGATAGCGGCGGTGCCATTTATAGTTAGAGGCCTTGTCTTTTGCACTGCTCTGGCTCTACCTAGACTCACCCAGTACCCACTTGGATTAGGAGGCCAAAAGATGCGCCGGCACTGTTCTCCATGTTTCTCATCAACTGCTACGATGCCTTTCCGAATCCCTATTATGCTGGTGCTCCTTGGTGCCCTCGGTGCATGTCAGCCTGCCAACAACGATGATGAATCATCTGTTGATCTGACGCCCTCCAATGATCTTAGCGCATTTGCTCCAACCGATTTACAGCGTGCCGAGATTCTCGCGACAGTCCAGGGAGTTTTCGATGCGCTTGGCGGAGATGCAGGCAAGTTATCTGCAGTCATGATGCCAGATGTGACAATGAGGTCCAACAGTGTCGAGGAGGATGGCACAGTTGCCTCATCCACTTCGACCGTTGAAGGACTTCGAGATCGGATCATCTCGAGTGGATCTACAATGGTCG
>DCAZ01000035.1:0-2599 GCA_002313925.1 Gemmatimonadales bacterium UBA1120 | reverse complement strand
TGGTCGAACGTATGTTCGATTCGAAAGTTATGGTAAGCGGGCCAATCGCAACTGTCTGGACCCCGTACGATTTCTACACCGGTGGAGAATTCAGTCACTGTGGTATCGATGTTGTTACCCTGCTCCACACTCAGGAAGGTTGGCGGATCATGTCGCTCGATTGGTCTCGGCAACAGCCTCCTGATTGTCAGCTACATCCCGATGGCCCGCCACAAGGAAGTTGACCTATCCAACCTCCTATGAGTGGCCAATAGACCCCTATAATGACAGACAAAAGCGAGACCTCTCTCATAAAAAAGGATGATCTCAGTGATTCGGACTCGATTTGAAGTTATGGGAGTGCTGGCAGTACCTCTTGGACTCATGCTTGCGCTAACAGATCTGCCGCTCACCCTCGTGGCTCACGGTGAAGCCCAATCCTCTCATACAAAAGCTGACGTCAGCTTCTCCGAGGATGTTACTCCTATCCTTGAGGGAAAGTGCGTGATCTGCCACGGCGGACCCGATGAAAATGGCGCGATTAAAAAAGAAATGGAGCTTGACCTCACAAGCTATGATGCATTGATGGTAGGATCGGAGTTTGGCCCTATTGTCGAACCCGGCAACGTGGAAGACAGCGTTCTCTGGATGATGATCGAGTTGGGGGACATGCCACAGGAAGGAGAACCCCTGACCACGGAGGAACTTGAGGTGATTAAGACATGGATTGCTGAAGGGGCTCAAAACAACTGAAATAGCTTTAACACATGTCGTGACCGTCCCTCCGACTCTACGGTAACTGACTGTTCGCGCTCACTAGATCAGGTTCCGTTTAACCGCCTAATCAGAACACGTCGGAATTGGATCGGATGGCTCTCGCTCTGCAGTGCGATATACCCCTGAGTGAGCGGTTGGCCATCAGGCTTCATAGCATCATCAAAGCCATCTACTGAGCCCCCGCCGACAGTTAGACGCTCATATTCCAGGACCTTGTTGCCATTCACTAGATGTGAGACGCCAGTGTCTGCCTGAACCGTGAGTTCTACAGTCACCCATTCATCACCATGAAATGTTTCAGAAGTCGAGTTTGTACAGTGTGCTTGGACTTGTATCCCACCCATCTCGACCTCTGTTCCGGGAGTGCAGAGATTGGCGGTTGGGCGCGCTTCGGTGCCGTTACCACCAAGCAACTGTAGCTCAAGGGAAATCGGGAAATCCTGATCAGGTAGCATCGAATTAGGATTCTGGGAGTGAAACATCACCCCACTATTCTTAAAGGCCCAATCCGGACCGCCTATGAGTTGTGTTCCGATAAAACGGTACTCGATGAGCAGTTGGTAATCGGAGAAAGAATCCTCATAAAAGAGATGGCCAAATCGTTCATCGAAAGTCTGATAACTTTCGTATCCAACCGTAAGGAGGCCATCCTCAATGCGGAATGTTCCTTCTGGATCCTCTCCGAGTTCATTTCCACGAATCTTCGGCACCCAGCCGGTCAAATCACGTCCATTGAAGAGCGCTATCCAGTCATCACCTCCCAATGATGACTCGGCCGATGAAGACTGCGCACTGTCCTGTGGTACCTGCTCTGATACACAGGCTCCTAATGAAACCACCAAGAGCATTAGAACTCTCACCGTTCCTCCATATCATCCGTTTGAATCGAGGATAGTGGTTTTTCGAGAGATGTCCTAGCAAATGAGGACAATCCGAGACAAGACGGGTCGCGGTTCTTCTAGTACAGGAGCTATCTTGGACACTACAGCGCCCGCGAAAAGACTTAGTGTGTCGGTATAGACCACGGTATCTCACCAGGACCTGAAATGACACCCAACATCCGCCGGATTGCGATCAATACAGGTGGCGGAGATGCGCCCGGACTCAATGCAGTGATTCGAGCGGTGGTTAGATCCTCCGAGCAACGCAACTGGGAAGTCTTTGGTATCAAGGACGGATATGACGGACTGTTCGAGGAAAATGGCATCATGCGGCTCGATAGGTCAGCCGTGCGAGGCATTACTCATTTGGGTGGTACGATCATCGGGACAACGAATAGAGGAGACCCTCTTAACTGGAGGGTCTTAGACGAACAGGGCTCCACAATACTGATAGACAGGAGCCAAGAGGTGATCGATGCCCTGGCCGCGCATGAAATCGACGCCCTGATCGCCGTCGGAGGCGACGGCTCACTCTCGATCGCACAAGCCCTTTTTGAAAAAGGACTCAACGTTATTGGAGTACCGAAAACCATCGATAATGATCTGGCTGCAACGAATCTAACGTTCGGGTTCCTGACTGCCGTTGAAACCGCAACAGATGCGATAGATAAGCTCCACTCAACTGCTGAGGCACACGAACGAGTGATGGTGGTGGAATTGATGGGCCGGCACGCCGGTTGGATCGCTCTCTCTGCTGGAGTTGCAGCGACCGCCGACGTCATTTTGATACCGGAGATCCCATACGAGATGGAACGGGTATGCGACAAGATCCAGGAGCGTTATGCAGAAGGCCGTAATTTCGCAATCGTCGTAGTGGCTGAAGGTGCCTTTCCAGTTGGAGGGGAACCACTTTTCCAGCGGCAGGGTGGTGGGAAGCAACACCTCGGCGGTATCGGTGCCTT
>DCAZ01000117.1:6469-8793 GCA_002313925.1 Gemmatimonadales bacterium UBA1120 | reverse complement strand
TGTATTCCGTTCTTCAGGACCGGGCGGACAGTCCGTGAACACTACTGATTCAGCAGTGCGGATCACGCATATCCCAACTGGGCTGGTTGTATCCTGCCAGGACGAAAAATCTCAGCACAAGAACAAAGCGAAAGCCCTCAAGGTACTCCGGAGTCGCTTGTTAGATCGGATGGTTGCGGAACAAGAAGCTGAGCGAGCCCGTGCACGCAGAACACAAGTTGGTACAGGAGATCGTTCTGCGAAGATTCGCACTTATAACTTTCCTCAAGGCCGTGTCACTGACCATAGAATCGGTCTTACACTGCACCGTCTAGATGAGGTGCTAGATGGAGACCTGGAAGAGGTCATCTCTTCACTCAGACTCGCTGAGGAACAGGAGCGCCTTGAGGAGACCGAAGCTGGAGCTTAGGTGTCTAAATTAGGCCACCACCGCGATTGGACAGTCCTTAAGCTCATTAAATGGAGTGGGCAGTACCTGGACGAGAAAGGTGTTGAACGGGGACGATTAGATGCAGAGCACCTACTTGCCCATGCGATGAGCACCAGCCGGCTGGACTTATATCTTCAGTATGATCGACTTCTTTCTAGGGCAGAACTCGACCAGTATCGGCCATTGTTAACCAGGCGGGCTCGGCGGGAGCCACTGCAATATATCCTGGGACGAACCGGATTTCGGAATTTGGAATTGGAGGTTGACCAAGCAGTTCTGATCCCTCGTCCGGAGACCGAAATCCTAGTCGACGAAGTACTCCAGTGGGTTGCTGACAATGAACTCAAAGAGCTTATTGCCCTTGATATCGGGACTGGGTCAGGAGCAATTGCACTGTCCTTGGTTCACGAGGGTCCGTTCAGTAGAGTCGTAGCGACTGATACTTCGAAGATCGCGCTTGAGGTTGCCACCCGAAATTCATTGATGTCAGGACTTTCAGATCGAGTCGATTTCCGGTTCGGTGAGTATTACGATCCATTGACCGCTGGTGAAACCTTTGAGGTCATCGTTTCGAACCCTCCGTACGTTGCTGATGGGGAAGCTCAGCATCTTGACCCGGAAATCCGAGAATGGGAGCCAGAAGCCGCTCTCTACGCTGGTTCAGACGGACTTGCTGTATTGCGAAGAATCGCCACCGGGGCTGGTCCATATCTGAAGCCGGGAGGATTACTCGCACTTGAGGTAGGACTTGGCCAGGCGGCCTACATCATGGAACTTCTGGAGAATACTGGCGAATTCGTAACGGTGCGGGTTCGTCGAGACCTAAGCGGTCGAGAACGGATCGTGCTGGCTCACAGAGTGATGAATGACTAGAGTTTTTTAGTGGAATTGTCTAATTAAGGAAGCTACTGACCCTGGAGATTTATGTGGGTGAGATAGATGAAAGAGCAAGAGAACTTGGCAATGCACTTGCGAGAACAGATGAGTACCGTGTCCTCCGTCAGGCAATTGATGCTGCAGATAAAGACCGAGAATTGGTAGAATTGCGAAACCGGATTCGTGAACTGGAAACTGAGATTGAAACGTCAATCCGAGCTGGTCGTGAGCCAGATGAGGACATCACGAAGGGTTACACTGAGTTAACCGAAGAGCTTCAGACTAAATCTAGATTTCAGCGACTAATCTCTGCTCAGGCGAACTTCGAGAAAGTTATGTTCAAGGTGAATGAAACTGTAACGAAAGGGATAGAAGAAGGTGGAGATAGTCGTATTATCCTTTCGTCATGAGGAAATAATGGCTACCGGACGTTGTGTGGTAAAACACTCAACCCAACAAGAGAGCCCTGATTGAAGCAACCGCATCAGATTCAACCAGCCGAAGGAAAACTGGGAGTTCTACTTCCTGGCTTTGGCGCTGTGGCTACGACATTTATCGCAGGAGTAGAGTCAATAAGACGAGGTTTAGCTGAGCCGTTTGGGAGTTTAACCCAGATGAATACTATTCGTTTGGGCAAGCGAACTGACGAGACGACCCCACTGATCAAGGATTTTGTACCTCTTGCTGGCCTTGAGGATCTAGTATTTGGGGCTTGGGATCCAATCTATGATGATGGTTATGAGAGCGCCCTTAAGGCGGGTGTGCTCAACAAGGATAGTCACCTTGAGCCTATCAGGGATTTCCTCTCCTCAATTCAGCCGATGAAGGCTTCCTTCAGCACCCAATATGTCAAAAAGCTGGACGGTCCTCATAAGAAGAGTGGAAATAAGAGGGAACAGGCCGAGGAACTCCGCCAGGATATCAGACGTTTCAAAGAAGAGAATGGTTGTGATCGTTTGGTAATGATTTGGTGTGGCTCCACGGAGATTTTCCTGAGGCCTGGCCCAACGCACGAGAC
>DCAZ01000117.1:0-6078 GCA_002313925.1 Gemmatimonadales bacterium UBA1120 | reverse complement strand
GCCTATGCAGCAATCATGGAGGGTGTGCCCTACGCAAACGGTGCCCCAAACTTGTCTGCAGATATTCCGGTGCTTGAGCAACTTGCGATTGAGAGAGGAGTTCCGATTGGTGGAAAGGACTTCAAGACCGGCCAGACCCTCATGAAGACAATCTTAGCTCCTGGTTTCAAGACTAGGATGTTGGGGCTGTCAGGCTGGTTTAGTACGAATATTCTTGGAAATCGTGATGGTGAGGTTCTGGATGATCCAGAGTCTTTTAAGACCAAGGAGGAGTCGAAGCTCAGTGTACTGGAGCAAATCCTTCAACCCGACATGTACCCTGAGCTATACGGGAACATGTATCATAAGGTAAGGATCAACTACTACCCACCCAGGGGAGACAATAAGGAGGGTTGGGACAATATCGACATCTTCGGATGGTTGGGTTATCCGATGCAGATAAAGATTAATTTTCTTTGCCGTGATTCGATACTCGCTGCTCCAATCGTGCTTGACTTGGCACTTTTCCTCGACTTGTCAATGCGCTCCGGACTAGTTGGCATACAAGAGTGGCTCTCATTCTACTTCAAATCGCCACAGGTAGCTCCAGGTCTCTATCCAGAGCACGACATTTTTATTCAGCACTGGAAGCTTAAGAACACCCTCCGCTGGTTGATGAAGGAGGACATGCTAACACACCTGGGCGTGGAGTATTACGACTAGCGCTGTGAGTGGACAGTTCATAGTCCTTGAAGGGGCAGATGGGGTTGGTAAAACAACTCAAACGGCTCTTTTGTCATCGTGGATGGAGTCCAGGGAGATTGAACATGTAGTCGCGCGTGAGCCGGGAGGAACACCGCTCGGTGAGGCTGTGCGGGACTTGATCCTCCGGGAAACGGATCTCCACATAGCACCCGAGCCAGAGTTACTCCTGATTTTGGCAGCCAGGGCAGCTTTTGTGAGCGAGGTCGTAAAACCGGCATTGGCAGCTGGAAAAGTAGTTCTTGCGGATCGATTCGCTCTCTCAACACTTGCCTATCAGGGTTACGGCAGAGGTCTCCCACTTGATGACGTTCGTGATGGACTGCGGATCGCCACCGGTGGACTTGAGCCAGACTTGTATATCATACTGGACATACCTATTGAGGAAAGTTCAGCCCGCCAAGCTGCAAGTGGCATCAAACTTGATCGGATAGAGCGTGAAGGGGATGGCTTTCTTCAGTCTGTACGCCAAGGGTATCTAGCACTAGGAGATTCGGAGTCCGGTGTCCGAGTGCTAAACGGCTCGGGCCCGCCAGAGGCCGTGCAGGATAGGGTGCGTGAGCTTCTAATTGAGATCTTCCCAGAAACCTTCGGTGGTTCAGCTTTATGAAGCGAGGCGTATCTTGGAGGCTCTTCCGTCTAACTTGATATGGGGAATGAACACGTGAGGCGAAGCACCTTGACCGCAGTTGCCGTTGTAGCATCAGCAGTTGTGGTGGCTGGTTGGTTGCTCCAAGAGGGTGTGGGTCGCACAGATAACGCTTATCTGCGCGTTCGTGTACTTCAGGAAGTGATAGACAGGGTTGAGTCCAGCTTTGTCGAGGAAGTCGAATATAATCGTCTGCATGAGTCTGCGATTGATGGCCTATTCAGGGATTTAGGAGATCCCCACTCATCACTTATCCCAGCAAGCTCCTATGAGAATCTTAGAATTCGGACTGAGGGTGAATATGGGGGGATCGGACTTGAGGTAGCCGATCGTAACGGATGGGTAACCGTAGTAAGTCCGATCCCGAATACACCCGGAGCACGAGCAGGTATCAGGGCGGGAGATCAGTTTTTTGAGATTGAAGGAGTACCTGCAGATACGATGGTCACCGATCAGGCTGTTGAAATGCTTCGTGGCCGTCCTGGAACAGAAGTCAGCGTTAGGATGATACGGCCGGGTGTTGATGAACCGATCCCGTTTACGATCGAGCGCGCGGAGATCCAACTTAGGGCGGTCCCATTTGGCGTGATGCTCGAGCATGGAATAGGGTATGTCCCGCTACAGACATTCCAAGCAGGGTCTGAGCGTGAGATCACCACAGTACTTGATTCTCTTCGAGAGGCTGAAGGCGCTCGTTCTCTGATTCTCGATCTTCGCGGGAATCCAGGCGGATTGTTGGACGCGGGTATCGCGGTCTCGGACCTTTTCTTAGATATGGATCTTTCGATAGTAGAGACTCGAGGACGTGCTTCTGGCCAAAACGAAACATATACTGCCAAGAAGCCTGATATTTATCCCAATCTTCCGATTGTGGTTCTTGTTGACCGTGCCAGTGCGTCAGCATCGGAGATCGTTGCGGGAGCATTACAAGATCATGATCGGGCGGTAATCGTCGGTCAACGAACATTCGGCAAGGGATCCGTACAAACCCTTTATCGCTTGACTGGAGGGGACGTACTCCGCTTGACAACAGCGCGGTGGTACACGCCAGTGGGGCGTTCTATCCATCGTGACTCTCAGAGAGGAGTGGAGACGGACGGACAAAGCTTCGGTATCTCTGGAGAGCTTGTAATCCCCGGTGATGTGTCCGAGCGCCCCGAGTTTTCTTCAATGGGCGGGCGCATGCTTTATGGTGGCGGAGGGATTACTCCTGATCTTTTCGTGGTATCTGAGACTTTATCAGCAGAAGAAACTGAGGCGGTTGGTAGGGTATTTCGTCAGGCGAGTGCCTTCAACATAGCCCTCTTCAACTACGCAGTGTCATATATTCATGATCATCCTGAACTTGAAGTTGGTTACACTTTAAGTGATGAGGACCTCGATATGTTCTTTGAGACGCTTCGAGAGTCGGCCACTGAAGTTGATGAAGCTGCTTTCATTGCCGGTGCCCGTTTTATTCGATATCACCTTGAGAGAGAAATTGCTCTACAGGCATGGGGTGACTCCGGAGTATTCGAGCAATCCCGAAAGTACGATGAAGAGTTGGCATCTGCTCTGGAACTGTTGCGCGGTATTTCGACCCAAGACGATCTCATTGAGGTGGTAGAGCAGGCCCGTCAAAGTCGGAAGCCCTGATTTTAAAGCGGTATTCTGTCTTGGCGGAGGAAATTATCTCATCACACTATGCCTGGGGTTTAACCCGACTTGGTCATTCAACCCATGTCCAATTACTTGACTGATTAATGAGTGTCGTGGAAGTCCTGCGCGGGGATGTTGTGGAAGCACGACATACTGTGCACGTTGCGGTTACTGATGCCCATGGGAGAGTGGTTGCCAGGGCGGGTAACGGAGACGGGCTAACTTATTATAGATCTGCAGCAAAGCCCTTCCAGGCGCTTCCGCTCGTAGAGGAGGGGGTAGTCAGAAGATTCGGAATTTCTCTTCCGGAGCTTGCTCTTTGTTGTGCCTCACACGAGGGTGAACCTGAACACGTTGCAACGGCCCGGTCGATTCTTTCCAAGATCGGTGTAGATGAGGCGCTAATCCGGTGTGGTTCTCACCTTCCATTTGGTGCCGATGCTAGCCAGGAGCTCTTGATGCTTGGTGGCCAAGCTATGCCGATCCATAACAACTGTTCTGGTAAGCATGCAGGAATGCTGGCACTAGCAGTGGGCATGGGATGGGATCCGGCAGACTACCATCTACCTGGTCACCCCGTGCAGGATCGTATGTTGCGGGAAATTCTCAGGTGGACGGGGCTTGGTGAAGCTGAAGTGGCTACAGGGGTGGATGGATGCGGTGTGGTCTGTTTTGCTGTTCCTTTATTCCAGATTGCTAAGTCATTCGCACGGTTCTCTGTCGCGGCGGCTGATAATGAGGGACCCGCGGAGATCGTCCGGGCAATGACCACACATCCTTTCATGGTTGGTGGGACGGGACGGGCATGCACCCAAGTTATGGAGGCGGCGGCAGGGAAAGCTTTTGTGAAGCTCGGAGCAGAGGGGACATATATTGGAGGGATTCCAGCTTCAGGGCTTGGTTTCGCAATCAAAGTTGAAGACGGAGGACGACGGGCAGTTGAGGTAGCTCTTGTGAAGGTTCTTGAGGAGCTTGGTGTTCTTACAGAAACAGCTGTCACCGCGATCAGCCACCACGGTAATCCGATAGTGTATAATACTCGGGGTGAAGCAGTCGGTGAGATCAGGCCGGCTTTTCATCTGGAGTTTTAGTTGCCATGAGCCAGCATTTACAACCATCAGTCGAGATGCTGGTGCGTCTTAGTGCCGTCATTGCCAGTCGACAGACCGATGAACTCTCAAAGCACTTCAACTTGATAGCCACTCAAGTAGATGCTGTCCAAGTTGAAGAGGTAATCCTTCAAAGCTACCTCTTTCTTGGTTATCCCATAGCGTTAAACGTGATGGCTCTATGGCGTAAAAAGATTGGACCGAACACTTCTATAAAATCACGAGAAGACCGCGACACTTGGGCAGTTCGTGGACAGGAGGTTTGCGGTGCTGTTTATGGCGGTCAGTACGCTGAGCTCCGGGCACATATACGCAGGCTCCATCCGGACTTGGAGCAATGGATGGTCCAAGAGGGATACGGCAAGGTCCTGGGGCGTTCGGGTCTTTCGCTGATGGAGCGCGAACTATGTATCGTTGCGCTCCTGGCTGTATTAGACGTCCCAAAGCAACTCTATTCTCATCTCCGAGGTGCACTCAACGTTGGAGCACACGTCTGGCAAGTTTTACGGGCGCTCGAGATCGGGCTCGAATATACTGAGGATGATGTTGCTACTCGGGGCCGGAAAACTTGGAAAGCCCTCCAATCGCGTGCTGCTGTAGGTGGGTGAATCGTGTTTATAGATCATGCAGTAATCGAAGTGAAAGCGGGCACAGGCGGGGCTGGATCAAACGCTTTCCGCCGCGAAAAAGGAGTCCCGCGCGGTGGACCTGCTGGTGGGGATGGTGGGAAGGGTGGGGACATTCTGCTAGAGGCGGATGCACAGCTTACGACATTGCTCGATTATTCATATCGACGGCACTATAAAGCGGATCGAGGGAAGCACGGCGGAGGAAAGAACCAAACAGGTCGGTCCGGTGAAGATTTGATCCTGAAAGTTCCGAGTGGGACGGTAGTTTTCGACGTTGATTCAGGGGATCCTTTGGGCGAACTCTTAGAATCCGGTGAGCATCTGATAATCGTGTCTGGCGGGCGAGGGGGTCGTGGCAATACCCATTTCAAGACACCAACTCGCCAGGCTCCACGCCATTGGGAGGCTGGTGAAGATGGTGAGGAACGCCGGATTCGGCTTGAACTCAAGCTGATTGCAGATGTGGGACTGGTCGGTGAGCCGAATGCTGGAAAATCCACATTCTTGGCGACGGTCACCGATGCAAGGCCGAAGGTTGCCGACTACCCGTTCACCACGTTGGAGCCGAATCTCGGTGTCGTAAGACTCCGTGATTTCCAGTCATTTGTGATTGCGGATATTCCTGGAATTATAGAAGGAGCACACCAAGGAAAGGGCTTAGGCCATAAGTTTCTGCGCCATATTGAACGGACCCGAACTCTCGCGCTGATGATTCCAGTGGATACGGAGAATATTCAACAAGCATTCCAGGCCCTAAGAGCTGAACTCGAAGCCTATTCTCCAGAACTGGCGACAGCTCCGTTCTGTGTAGTACTAACGAAGACTGACCTTCTTCCTCCAGATGCTGAGTTGCCGAAGTTTCAGGCACAAGGCGCCTGGGCAGTTTTCGGGGTCTCATCGTCAACTAACAGAGGGTTAGATGAGTTTTTGATAGCCCTCTGGAAGGCGAGTCGTCCCTCTGAAGAACCAACGAGTGACGGGGGCGACCAAGCATGGGTACCCTGAATAAGGTTACGGTCTCATCCATTTACGTGCACGCACCATTTTGTTCAAGACGTTGTTTCTATTGTGATTTTGCTGTAGAGGTAAATTCCTCCGACAATCTTAGTGCCTGGACAAGAGCACTCTCGGGTGAACTGACAGCAGTTGAACAAGAAGGTGTCTTCGCCATGTCTGAGGCACTGAAAACTCTATATGTGGGAGGTGGTACCCCATCCCTGCTTGGCCCTCAAGCGATGAAAGGCCTTGCAGAAGTAATTGGATATAGCCGGCTCGAAGATCCTGAGCTCGAGTGGACTGCCGAGGCCAACCC
>DCAZ01000019.1:7765-15284 GCA_002313925.1 Gemmatimonadales bacterium UBA1120 | reverse complement strand
GGGTCATCACAGCGGATTGCTGTGCGAAGCAGGCCATTCGCATCTTCTGCGGTTGCAGGCATACAAACGTGGAGTCCAGGCGTATGAGTGAATAACGTCTCACCAGTCTGGGAGTGGTAAATTCCCCCACCCTTGAGGTAGCCACCATAAGTTGTGCGCACTACGAGCGGTGCCGAATACGTTCCATTAGAGCGGTAGTGAATTGTCGCGAGTTCATTTCTCAACTGATTCATTGCTGGCCAGATGTAGTCGAAGAATTGGATTTCCACGACAGGCCGTAGTCCCCGCATAGCCTGCCCGATTCCGCGGCCTATGATATTGGCTTCAGCGAGAGGGGTGTTGTACACACGCTCGGATCCGAAGTGTTTCTGCAAACCATGCGTGACCTTGAATACACCTCCCTTGCCCTCCACCTCAGATAGTGCTTCCTCGCGTGATGCATCAGCGATATCCTGACCAAACACAGTGATTCTCGGATCTCGCTCCATCTCGCTCTTGATGCAAGCATTCAAGAGATCAACCATCGTCAGAAGGTTGTCGTCACCGTACTGAGGGTCTCCCTCTGTGTCGAAATCTGAAGAAGTAGGATCAGAATCTTCTGAAAAGAGATATCGCATCGCAGTGTCTGGGGTCGCTTGCGGAGATGCCAGTGCTTCATCAGCAGCGGATGCGACTTCAGCGCCAATTTCTAATTCCAACCCCTCAAGTTCTTCCGCTGTTGCGATCTGGCTTTCAAGTAGTAGTGCCGAAGTCCGAATTAGTGGGTCGCGGAGGTCTTGAGCAGCACGCTCTTTCTCAGTGCGATAGGCTCGCTCGTCATCCGACATCGAATGCGAGTGCGGCCTAGTGCAATGTGCGTGGATAAAGGCGGGAGCCCGCTGTTCCCGGGCGTGCGTGATGGCAGAGCCGGCAGCTCGATAAGCATCAATAATATCCGTACCATCGCATTCGACGATATAGAGGTTTGGAAAGCCAGAGACCAACTGCGATATACTTCCTCCGGCCGTTTGAACCTCTACAGGAACACTAATTGCATACTCATTGTCCTCAATAACGAAGACTATTGGAAGGCTCAGATTGCACGCAGTATTGAGTGATTCCCAGAACTCTCCTTCAGATGTTTGCCCCTCACCACCGCAGACTACCACGATCTGGTCTTCGTCAAAGCCATGAACGAGATCTTGTAGTCCGGGGACTCTAGAGATCTTAGTGTCTGCTTCGGCAGCCCCAACGGCCTGGAGGAACTGAGTTGCGACCACGGAAGAACTACTCGCGATGTTCAGTCGTACATCGCTAAAATGACAAGGCATTTGCCTACCACCGGTGGCCGGATCAGCTCCAGAACCCACTGCTGCAAGAAGATGGTCAAGCGGTGTTTGTCCTAGGGCAAGCACCAGCGAGCGATCTCGATAATGAGTAAAGAACCAATCACTTCCAGGACGGCAATGCTCAGCAATCGCGACACCTATGGCCTCGTGCCCCGCACTCGATATCTGAAAGAAAGTCTTGTTTTGCTTTCTTAGGCTGATCTCCCTTTCATCAATTGTCCGGGAGGTCAGCATCGTACGGTAGAAGCGCAGAAGCTGCTCATGGGACAGGCCCGCGAGATCGTCAGCTTGGAGAATCTCCTTCTCTTGGGTTGCCATTTACTCCGGTGTGGAGGGTTGGGGTAGGCCTCTAACATAGCCAACAGCCTGATGCTGCGAAGGGGTTATGGTGCGCACAACTGAAGCATCTGGCTACGTAGTTGGTCCGGATCTGTGACCGGTAAATCACAGACGTATTCTCGACAGACATATGCCGTGGGCTTTTCTACTAACGTGCGTTGTCCCTCAAGGAGTGGTATGCCAGCAACTTCTTCACCTGGAGGTCCACCCACGATCGTTAAGTTTCTGGCCGGTATGCTGTGTGCAGCCTGGATCAGGCTTCGGGTGCGAGGATCGGAAGGCTCTCCGACTATGGCGACTTCTAACGGAGGGGCCAGTGAGCGGTCGGCCACGGACAGCATTCTTCCGAATGCCGGACCAAATCGTATCAGGGCGTCTCCGTCTCTCTCAAAACTTGATAGAGCCAGTTCATTATACCGGCGGTTATCAAATATATATCCGGCTCGGATGAGGAGTTCAGAAGCTAGGGAAGCACCGGATGGCGTTGCGTTATCCAAGGGATCTCTTGGGCGGAATATCAACGTCTCACCATCATTAGGGGTGTCATAGAACGCATTGTCTTCCTCGTCCCAGAAACGTTCGATCATTTCATCACAAAGTCTACGGATAGCGGTGAGCCAACGTAGTTCGAGAGTTGCTGCGTGCACGGAAAGCAGTGCGTTACCAAGCGCAGCATAGTCCTCCAAAAAGGCTGGAATCTTTGCCACTCCATCGGTCAGCACTCTCATCAACTGACCTCTAGGACGGAGTTCTGTCCAAATCCACTCCGCTGCCGTAGATGCTGTGTCGACGAACTCCCATCTATTTAGAGTCGGGCCAGCTTCGGCAAATGCTCTAATTGCCATAGAGTTCCAGGAGACGAGGATCTTCTCGTCACGGAATGGAGGTTCACGTGAACCTCGTTTCTCAAGGAGAATTCCGCGCTGATACTTGAGGGTTTCCTCTAGTTGTTTCCGGGTGATTTTCTCTGATCGGGACACTGCATCAAGTTCGTGCGGAAGGTGCAGGATATTTCGACCTTCGAAATTTCCTGCCTCAGATACGTCATACACGCGGGCGAAAAGTCTTGCCTCTTCAGATCCAAGTGCTGACTCCAACTCCTGTAGTGTCCACACATAGAAGAGGCCCTCCTCTCCCTCCGAATCAGCATCACGGGCGGCATAAAAGCCCCCCTCCGGCGCTTGCATATCCTCTGTCAGATATTCGAGTGTTTGCCCAGCGATAACGCTGAGGTCTTCCATACCGGTTAACCGGTATGCATCCACATATGCTTTAGCCAGCAATCCATTGTCGTAAAGCATTTTTTCGAAGTGTGGAACTAGCCAGCGATCATCAACTGAATATCGGTGGAACCCCCCAGCCAAATGGTCTCTCATACCTCCTGCGGCCATCTGTCGTAAAGTGAAGACCACCATCTCGAGTGCGGCCTCATCACCCTCACGGAGGTGCTGTCTCAACAATAATTCGAGAGTGACGGGTTGTGGGAATTTAGGAGCGCGTCCAAAGCCTCCATGCACAGGATCATATTGATTGGTAAGTGTGCGATATGCCCCGGTGATAGCATCTGAGAGTGAAGCGTCAGTTTCCCTTGTGGCTGCAGATGCCCTTCTTATGGCTGCTAACAACTTTTCTCCGGCTCCTCTTACGTCATCCGGTCGTGTTTTGTAAGCGTCAGCGGCAGCCCGAAGAACTTGAGTGAACGACGGGATGCCTTGGTGGGGTACTGGGGGAAAGTAGGTGCCTCCGTAGAACGGAGTGCCTTCTGGAGTAAGGAACGCTGTGAGTGGCCATCCGCCTCCACCTGTCATAGCCTGCACTGCCTTCATATAGATCTGGTCGATGTCGGGACGCTCTTCCCGATCCACCTTCACATTTACGAAGAGTTCATTCATTAGCGCTGCTACAGTGTTGTCCTCAAAGGACTCGCGCTCCATTACATGACACCAGTGACATGCGGAGTATCCAATAGACAGAAGAATCGGTTTGTTCTGAACGCGTGCAAGTGAGGTTGCTTCTTCGCCCCACGGGTACCAGTCAACCGGGTTTTGGGCGTGTTGCAGGAGGTAAGGGCTGGTTTCTTGGGCTAGTCGATTGGCCATTAGGTTTCAGTTATAGGTAAGGCCACACATTAGCGTTAGAGCGGAGTGGCCAAAAGGAAGATGAGCCTCTGGGCTTCAAGAAAATCGTTGTAGAGCAGTTGAAGGCGACCTAGATTCAGAGATCATGGCTGCCATCCCAGGCAGTCACTACCTCGAACAAATAGAGGGACTAGCCCTGTACCTGAAAATGGCGGGACTGGCGCTTAGGCGCCCACGCACGGTTCCGTATCTGCTGCAGGCTGCATGGGCATTTCGATCTCGCGATTGGTATCGCAGGCCCCCATTTCTTCCTTTGCCTCCCGCATCGTATATGAAATGGAGAATGGAGACGGCTTATGGGGATCCGGATGCGGTCCCAACAGATGATGAGCTTGAACGGTATCTCCTTTGGACAGCGCGGATGAGAAGTCAGATGAAGCAGAGGGACAGTGGTTAAGGTTTCACTGCTTCTAATAGTCGGGATTTTTGCGGTCTATTACTTCCCGGATTCTCGACTGATGCTTCTGGATGCGACAGAGCCACTAGTCTTACCAGTCATCAAATCGGGTGCCCTAGAAGAGATGGAGCGCATCGGGCGGAACGTGATTGACTATGAAAGTCTTACAGGAGACGTCCCAGATCGCGGTGACTGGGTCTCTTGGCTCGATTTTCGCTATACACTCGACGAACAGCGACGTGATCCCTGGGGTTCGGCGTATGAGCTTGGCGTTGCCACTGATTCAGTGATGATCATTTCCTATGGTCCTGACCGGGTACGTGGAACGGAGGACGATTTCAATTTCGTTACAGCACGTGGCCGGTGATGAAGAAGCGCATTGTGAGGGTGGTCCTGCCGGCTGTCATTGCCATTGCACTCGTCTCCTATACGCTTGGCCAAGAGATCCTCGCGGGTCGCAGTCCCAGCCTCTCGTCCTTTGCGCTAATCCACTTCGCTGGGTACCTCTTTTTTCTCTTAATGCCGGTAGAGGCACTGGTCCCAATCTATCAAGCAGAGGGACATGCTGGAGCGACACTAATCCTCATCGCTGTCTCCACAGCGATCGCTGGTGAAGTCATCGATTACTGTATCGGAAGAGCGGTTAGTGACCGAGTGATTCATAACCTGATCGGTGAGATGCACTACATGCGTTTCAAGGGCAGCATCAAGAAGTGGGGAGGTTGGGCCATCTTATTTTTTAACCTCTTTCCTCTCTCGTCTTCGGTTCTGTCGTTGGTGGCAGGAATGATGCGGTACAGTGCTCGGCGGGCCCTCCTGTACAGCGTGGCTGGCCTGACATTAAAGTATTTTACAATCGTTTATTTGTTCGATCTGGTATCTTCGTGGATGGCGTGAAGGCCTTCCTCACGCATGCCCGTGGGCTGGCCTGGCATTGGGAGGGAGTTGACGCTTGCTAAACGTCGCACTCACCGGCAACGTTGCCTCTGGGAAGTCAACTGTCGCCGCGCAATGGGCCAAATCAGGGGTTCCCATAATCAGTGCCGATGAGTTGTCTCGGCTAGTGGTGCTCCCGGGAACCCCAGGACTCCAGGCAGTGCGCAACGCGTTTGGTGATGAAATCCTTGCTGCTGATGGGACTCTCGACCGTGCACGCCTCCGTGCAGTTATCCTCTCAGATGAAGATGCCCGTAGAAAGCTGGAGGGGATCCTTCATCCACTGATTTGGGAGCGACGAGACCAGTGGTTAGAAGCCAGGCATATTGAAGGTGAGGACTTAGTTGTCTCTGAGATTCCCCTGCTTTTTGAAACAGCCAGGGAGGACGACTTCGATGTGATAGTGTTTGTCGATGCTCGTGAGAGTGAGCGGATTCAGCGTTTGATCCAGACTCGTGAGTTGAATATTGAAGAAGCTAGACGGCTTATTGGGGTTCAGATCAAAGCCTCTGTCAAGCAGTCAAAGGCGGATTATGTTCTCCCAAATAACGGCACACTCGAAGACCTGAATTCAGCAGCAGGTGAATTACTAAAGGAGCTTCAATCCCGTGCAGATATGGGAACATTGTGCATGGACCTTCATCTTCACACTGCTGGGAGTTTCGATTGTTTGTCTGATCCGGATGCTGTTCTTGATACCGCACTTGAACGAGGGTTGGGCCGTATTGCGATAACTGATCACAACGAGTTGGATGCTGCTCTGCGCATGGCCGACGCATACCCTGACCTGGTCATTCCAGGAGAAGAGATCAAGACTGCGGAGTCCATTGATGTGATCGGCCTATATTTGTCGGAATTAATCCCAAAGGGTACCCCTGCGATGGAAACGATCGAGAGAATTCGTGAACAGGGAGGTATCCCGTATCTTCCGCATCCTTATGCGGCTGGTAAGAAAGGGACGGACGGACGATTTGCAGAGATGTTGGCTCCTCTCTGTGATGTCGTGGAAATCTTTAATGCGCGATTGCACCAGCCTAAGCAAAACCGATTGGCAAAAGAGCTTGCGGACCGCCATGGGAGTCTTCGTGGCGGCGGCTCGGATGCGCACACATTGAGAGAGTTGGGTTCGGTCTCGGTTGAAGTACAACCACATCCCAACCAGGCCTCTTCTCTTCGTTTAGCTTTGGCCAAGGGACGTGTTACAGGAACCGCCTCGTCACACCTCGTCCATATTGCATCGACATGGGCTAAGTTGCGGAAGAAGTTGCCCATAGCACTAACCTGATAGTCGAGTAGCGGCATCCTATCTATAGGCCCTAGCTTAAAAGGGTCATTAGTCGCCGAAGCGGAGGAGCCCACGGTGAACTACCGGACGCCAGAAGGGCGTGCGGCACAAATTCGTAAAGTCAAGGAAGCACTCTTGGCTTCACGTTCAGCTATCCTCACCACCCATATTAACGCTGATGGCGATGGAGCAGGGTGTGAAGCGGCACTCTCATCATGGCTCAGAGCCAACGGGACCGAGGCTTGGATCATCAATCCAACCCCGTTCCCGGAAACATTCCACTTTGCTGTAGAGGATGAGCGTTGGATTGTACCCGCCGGATCTGCTCGTGCGCGAGACCTGTGTGACCAGGCGGATCTTGCTGTGGTTTTGGATACTGGTGAAGTGCCACGAATCGGTCGCACAAGAGACCTGATTCGAAAACTCCGAACCGTTGTGATCGATCACCATCAGCCAGGTGCACAACCTATTGGCGGGATTTCTCTGCGTGACCCTGCTGCTGCTGCTACAGGCGAACTGCTTTATGATCTTGTACTTGCTGCCAATGGCCCTTGGACCGAGCACGTAGCCCTTGGGATCTATGTTGCGGTACTCACTGATACAGGATCGTTTCGCTTCTCGAATACGACACCAGGGACGCACATGATGGCAGCTGATCTGATTAGCAGAGGTGTCGATTCGGAGGATGTGTATAGTCGCATATATGGCAGAGCCCGGCTGCGTAAGTACCAACTGTTGGGTGCTGCTCTCGAAACTCTGGAGAACGACGAGGAGTACGGAATCGCTTGGATGACGGTTCCTACAGATGCCTATGAAGCTCTAGGAGCCACTGCCGAAGACCTTGAGGGCATGGTCGATATCCCGCGGTCTATCATAGGTAATAAAGTCGCTCTTCTCTTCAGCAAGGCGACGACTGGTGGAATAAAGATATCTTTCCGCTCAAGTGGACGGTTCAATGTCAATCAACTTGCTCATCAGTTTGGCGGCGGTGGACACGTCAAGGCATCTGGAGCGATGGTAGAGGGGCCACTTGAACGAGCTATCGAGAAGGTGCTAATGGCAGCGCGTGAGATGATCGCTCGTGACCCCGCTGAAG
>DCAZ01000019.1:0-7438 GCA_002313925.1 Gemmatimonadales bacterium UBA1120 | reverse complement strand
GAAGATACATGACGGGCGCACAAGCAATTGAATCCTCTCGCGATCCTGGTGTACCGGAAGCCTTGCCCAGAGTCTTGATTCGTGTGCGTGACCACTTTGGTTCAGAGTTGATTGACAGACTGTGGCTATTTCCACCAGTACGACGAGCGAGGCGGGAGCAGGGGTTAGTTGCAGTGAGTACCTTCCTTGAGGGGCAGCAGCGAAGATCTATGGTTACTGTAGCGTATACAGCTGAGCATTCGGGAGCCGGCGTGAGTATCGAAACTTGGTTTACGCAGGAAGGAGAGGCTCTTCCTGAGCGATTTCCTGCGGTGATGCTGGGTGTCGTCAACCGAACTAAGGAAACACCTGGAGAAGCACGGGAGGTTGAGATCTCTGGCTCGGGACAAAAGTTTGAGGAGTTGATGGAGGGTTTTGACACTTGGATTGAGAGGGGATCTGCGCTTTGAGTTTGGTTTCGACACGCCAACCGTTCGTTCGACTCTTCGGTCGCTACCTTCGAGACGAGGGTCTTCCGGTAACACAGCAGCGGGAAGCAATCGCGAAAATCGTTTTCGAATCTGACGAGCATCTATCCGTGCATGATATTGAGCAGGCGCTTAGAGATCGTGCGGGCAGAGTCGGGAAGGCTACGATCTATCGTACCTTAGATCTTCTAGTGCGCAGTCGGCTCGTAGAAGAGCATGATTTTGGCGAGGGATTCAAGCGTTACGAGCACAGGCTCTCCGAACATCCTATCCATGAGCATCTCATCTGTCTCGAATGCGGGACCGTGCTAGAGTTCGAGAGTAACGAAGTTTATGGTGTCGAGAACCGTGTTCGGCGTGAGCACGGCTTTGTCCCGGTTCGGCATAGGCTTGAGATATACGGGCTCTGCAGGGATTGTGATGAAGGGGGTGCCGAGTTGCCGGTCGGAGGCTTGACATGTCCGATCGAGACGGCTTGAGCTAACTGGCCAATTGCCTAACCGACGTGACCCGGATGCATCCGGTCGTGGTGGTGAATGCTCGGATCCGGGGGGATTGCCCGGATTAGGTGATCTTCCATGGGAGCTTCCACACACATTCCTCGGTCTCGATGAGGTAGCTGGGAGCTTCGCTGAGGCTGCTGCCATCATTCTTCCTGTACCGTATGAGGCTACTACTTCTTGGGGAGGTGGTACTCGGCTTGGTCCTCGCGCGATTCTTGAAGCATCCCGTTACGTGGAGTTATACGATCAAGAATTTGACTGTGAACCAGCTCAGTTACTAGGTATCCACACATTACCTGGGTTGGAGCTCTCAAGAGCTGGCCCAACGGCCGCGATGGAAGAACTTCGTAAAGCGTATGCTAGAATCTCAGATGTATGTGGTGACCGATTTCTTGTCATGCTTGGTGGTGAGCACTCGATTTCAGCCGCCGCAGTGCTTGCTCAGGCTGACCGATATGATGAAAGACTTACTGTGTTGCAGCTCGATGCTCATGCTGATCTTCGATTGCAGTATGAGGGGACATCCGATTCGCATGCCTCAGCAATGGCTCGAGTCCTGGATTGCGCTGATGTGGTTGCTGTAGGAGTGCGTGGGGTTAGTCAGGAAGAGGTCAATACCTCCAGCTCTCAGGATGGCTCAACACTTATCTGGGCAGATGAGATGTGGGAAAGCGACGCATGGATGGACCGTGCGCTTGATGCTCTTGGCCCAAAAGTTTACCTCACTTTCGATGTGGATTATTTCGACCCGGCAGTGGTTCCGTCGACTGGCACCCCCGAACCGGGTGGAGCTTCATGGTACGAGACTCTGCGATTTCTGAGGCGGGTGCTGGCTGAGCGGGAGGTTGTTGCAGCCGACGTCGTGGAATTAGCACCTGCCCCAGGGATTCACGCACCAGATTTTCTAGTTGCCAAGCTTGTCTACAAGCTCATTAATTATCGCTTCTGGAATCGGATGCCCTAGCGCCCGATGGGCAGCTGTATTTTTCTACGAGACGAGACAGGGGCAATCAGCGATGACCCAAGGTGTGCCCTAGATGATTGATCCGTCAGCCATCAGAACACAGAACTCAAGAGAGCAGGAAGGCGGATTTCCTGCATCTGAAGTAGAACGCGCGACTGGGTCCAAGACTTTCGGTGGCAACCGACTGGAACTCCAATATGAGGGTTCAAGCACCTTTAGCTCGTGGCTTGAGGGGATCAGCCGTGCACAGTGCATGGTTTACCTGGAGAATTATCTGATCCGCGACGACCGAGTTGGCCGAGCGTTTCGGGATGTGCTCATCGAAAAGGCCCGTAGTGGTGTTCCGGTCTATGTTATCTATGACTGGGTGGGTTGCTGGGCGACACCTAGGTCGTATTGGAAGCCCCTCAGACAAGCGGGTGTGCATGTCCGAGCTTTCAATCCGCTTTCACTTGGGATTGGAGATCCGTTCGGGATTTTGAGACGTGACCACCGGAAGCTTATTGTGTTAGACGGTAAGGTTGCATATGTGGGAGGGTTCTGCTTGGGTGTGGAATGGGCGGGGAGGCCGACCCAGCCGGCTTGGCGGGATACTGCCGTCAAGATCTCTGGCCCCGCAGCAAGGGCGGCTGCACACGCTTTTGAAGCTACTTGGCGCGGGATGGGTGAGTCACTCGCTTTGTCCCAGCAACTTCCTATTCTATCGGACGTTGGAGACACACCAGTCTGGCTTATCGAAGGAGAACCTGGAAGGACTCGAGTCTATCGCACAATCCACTGGGTTGCAGCGAGAGCGAAGGAGCGTGTATGGATCACGGATGCATATTTTGTAGCTCCCCGGTCGGTATCCGAAGCGCTAGGTGCGGCGGCCCAGCAAGGAGTCGACGTGCGAATACTTGTGCCGGCACATAATAATTGGCCATTGGTTGGAAGCCTTTCACGGGGTGGATATCGATCTCTTTTAAAGTCCGGAGTCCGGATTTTCGAGTGGCAGGGACCCATGATCCATGCTAAGACTGCAGTCGTGGATGGTATTTGGTCACGCGTTGGGTCGAGCAACCTGAACTCTGCAAGCTTGATTGGGAATTGGGAACTAGACGTTGGTGTACTCGATACGAAGCTTGCCAGTCAGCTTGAAGAACTCTTTCTCACCGATCTGAGTTCCTCTATTGAGATCGTTCTGCCTGGCCGAAGATTTGAGCATGGGATCGAAATTCCTGAAAGCTCAAGTGCTACAGAGTCACTTGATCCTCAGGGTACATTACCCGAAAGGATGATGCAGATCCGGGCTATGGGAGCCGCCCAGAGCCGCATCACGATGGCGCCTCTTGTACGAGCCAGAGGGGCACTTGGGGACTCATTGGCTGGGAATCGACCTATCGGACGCGAGGGCAGGACGGTGCTCGGTACAGTATCCGCTATCATTCTTTCCACAGCGATCATTGCCGCATTCTTTCCAACCTTCGTGGGTGCTATGGTAGCGGTCGTAGCGGGGTGGTTTGGACTCACAACAGGGATTCGGGCGTACCTTCAGTCACGACGTGCGCGGAGTGAAGGGCAGGAAGCGTCAACAACTGCGGAACTAGATTAGGAGGGAGAGCAATTCGTGAACGAAGTTGATCTCGGGATCGTTATCGCCTTCACAGCGGGAGTCTTGTCCTTTCTCTCGCCGTGTGTGCTGCCTCTTGTACCAAGCTACCTAACGTTTGTCACTGGGATGAGCCTGGAGGATCTCCAAGAAGGCGTGAATCGTGGAGCAACACTGCTCCACTCAACACTCTTTGTCAGTGGATTCAGCCTAATCTTTATTCTACTAGGGGCGTCTGCGTCTTTCTTAGGGCAGTTCCTAATCGCCTATGAGCTTTGGATTGCACGTATTGGTGGATTGATCATTGTGCTCTTAGGGCTCCACCTCACAGGTGTGTTTCGGCTGGCACCGCTCATGCGTGAACGCAGGATCCATCTGAGTGACAAGCCGGCCGGGTATCTTGGGACCCTTGGGGTTGGCATGGCATTTGGGGCTGGATGGACCCCATGCATCGGTCCGATTTTGGGTGCAATCTTAACCTACGCTGGAACTCAGGATACTCTGTGGGCAGGAGTCGGATTGTTAACGGTCTACTCGGCAGGCCTCGCAGTTCCATTCTTGATATCAGCACTTGCGCTTGACCGGTTCCTTCAAGCGTTCAAGCAATTTCGACACTTGATACCTCTAGTCGAGAAGAGTTCTGGGATCCTTCTCATAATTCTTGGTATATTGCTTATAACTGGCCGCTTCACAGTCTTGGCTGCATACCTGACCCGGTTCACTCCAGAATTCATCCTGAACCGGATATAGAGGTTGATAACCTAGCTTCTGTGGAGCTAGAGAAAATGCGTGTGGCATTCAGGTATGTAGAGGGATCTCAAATCAGAATGAGGCCAAAGTCAACCAACCTATAAACCCTGATATACAAGCCTAGGTGGTCTCAGGTGCTAGCCATCGCAACGACTGCAGCTTCAAGATCTTCTTCGAGCAGTTGGTGGCGAAGTAGTCGTGTATAGGTCCCATCCGTAGCGATTAACTCGGCATGTGTCCCAGATTCGACAACGACTCCTTCATCTAGAACGAGGATTTTATTAGCACGCATTACTGCGGATACGCGGTGGCTGATTATGAAAGAGGTGCGGCCTGACATCGTTTCCTGCAGGTCATCGAGTATTCTCATTTCGGTATGGGTATCAACTGCGCTCAGCGCGTCGTCAAGCACTAGGATCAAGGGATCACGAGCTAGGGCCCTGGCCAGAGTTGCTCGCTGTTTCTGCCCGCCCGATAAATTGATTCCGCGCTCACCTAACAAGGTCTCGTAACCGTTGGGGAATTCAGTGATTTGCTCATGCAGTTGCGCCGTCTTCGTCGCATAGGTGATATCACCGGTTCCATCACGCACTGGCTTAGAAAGGTCATTATCGCTGCCCAGGCTGATGTTCCTAGCGATGGTATCAGAAAATAAGAAAGCGTCTTGGGGCACCATTCCGATCTTTGCCTTAACCTCGGATGGATCCAGTTCAGTCAGTGGGATTTCATCGAAAAAGATAGTGCCGCCGGTGGGATCATAGATGCGGGCCAAGAGCGCGATGAGCGTACTTTTCCCAGAGCCTGTTGGCCCAACGATCGCAATCGTATCTCCGGGGTCAGCGATGAAGCTCACATGGTCTAGTATAGTCCGCTCTGTATCAGGGTAGACGAAGGACACATCACGAAATTCGATTTTGCCTTTTGCGCTCAGCAATGAGCGAGGTTGTTCTGGGACAGCTACGGATGCTTTAGTCGACAGAATCTTGTTGAGTCTGCCCATCGAAGCAGCACCTCTCTGGTATAGGTTCACAACCCAACCGAGCGAGATCATTGGCCAGACGAGCAAGGCCACATAGAGTCCGAAGGCTACGTAGTCCCCGATACTGATCGTACCGGCGATGACCTCCAGTGCACCTAGCCAGGTGACAAATACCAATGCAAACCCTGCAAGCGTGACAAGCACGGGGTGAAATGCACCCGCCTTGAGGGCAAGATCCATGTTTCTAGTACGGTAGTGCTCGTTATGCGCGTCAAACTGCCGCTCTTGCTCTCTCTCTTGCGTGTACGCTCGGACGATGCGTACTCCGGTCAGGTTGTCCTGGACAAAAGTCGAAAGAGAGGCGAATTGCTTTTGTATCTCTTCGAATCGATTGTGTATTATCCTCCCGAATACGATGACAATTGGAGGTAACGCAAGCATGGGGATCATCGCGTAAAACGTCAGTCTCGGACTGATCCAAATCATCAAAGCCAATGTAAATACGAAGCTCGCTACTGTGTTTACTGTATACATGATGGCTGGACCCACGGCCATGCGAACTGCAAGCGTATCGTTTGTTGCGCGACTCATGAGGTCGCCAGTTCTAGTTCTGCTGTAAAATGTTGCATCGAGAGAGAGCAGATGCTGAAAGAAGTCGTTTCGGAGGTCGCATTCGATGCGGCGACTCATTCCGTTTAAAAGTTCGCGCATGCCGTAACGAGCCAGCCCACCAAGGATCGCGAACAGAACTAAGGTGGCTGCAAAAGAAGCGATTCTGATTCGATCGACATCGGGGCCTTGAAGCTCATCAATCGCAAGCTTGATGAGGAATGGTCCTGCAACCTGAAATATATTCGCCAGAAGAACTAAGAAGAGCCCCCAGCGGAATGCTTTCCCGTACGGTTTGAAGTACGGCAGGATCGCTCGAAGTTCACCCATGATTCTGTCTATTCAAGCTAGCAGCCGAGAGTATCTGCAGTTCCAAGGCTAGTACCCGATCGCTTGACCGCCCCGACGTGGATCCGACCACGCTTTGAGCAGGTCGCCATCTACGATAATCACTTGAGCGTCTCCAGACATGCT
This sequence comes from Gemmatimonadales bacterium UBA1120, assembly GCA_002313925.1. Taxonomy (GTDB): domain Bacteria; phylum Gemmatimonadota; class Gemmatimonadetes; order Longimicrobiales; family Gaopeijiaceae; genus UBA1142. The sequence goes on along the minus strand of DCAZ01000019.1, from coordinate 1,104 downwards.
AGTTCGCTCGAAAAGGGTATGACCCATCGCCTGAAGCTGAGTTACGGTTTCAGGGTCTAGGCCTGCCGGCTCGAAATAGATCTGGTCTGGTAGATGTTGATGATGTACCCGTGGAGCATTCACGGCGTCAACCACATTCATACCGTAGTCAAGCACATTCGAGATCGTCTGGAAGACTGTTGTGATAATGGTTCCACCACCGGGTGTGCCTGTGACCATGCGTAGTGTGCCGTCTGGGTTGGCCACCACGGTAGGGGTCATGGCTGATAGCATTCGTTTACCGGGGGCTACAGCATTGTTTTCTCCTTGAACTAAACCAAACTGGTTTGCGGTTCCCGGCTTCGCAGCAAAGTCATCCATCTCGTTATTTAGTACGAAGCCGGCTCCAGTCACTGTCACCTTGCTACCGTACCAAGAGTTGATCGTTGTAGTGACTGCCACTGCGTTACCGGAAGCATCCACAATTGAGTAGTGCGTCGTGTTTTCTCCTTCTGTGGGTCCTCCCATCCCTGGACCTATTTCTATCGAAGGCGTTGCTGCGGTTTCTGATATCGTCGATGCACGGACACGAGCGTAGGCTTCAGAGGTCATACGGTCTATTGGCATATCCACAAAGTCTGGGTCCGCTAGGTAGTAATTACGATCCGCATAGGAACGCTTCCACGCTTCAGCATACAGATGGATCATTCTCGGTCCGTGCCAATCCATCGAACCTACATCGTAACCCTCTAGGATATTTGCCATTTCTGCCATCGTCGCTCCCCCTGACGATGAGGGAGGCATAGAGATGACGGTATGCCCCCGGTACGTGAAAGAGATTGGTTCACGCCATTCAGCCGTATACTCTGCTAGGTCCTGAAGCGTGATGATGCCTCCGCCGCGCTCCATTTCTTCCACAATCAAGTCAGCGGTTTCCCCCTTATAAAACCCGTCTGGTCCCCAGTCCCTGATTCTCCCAAGAGTCTTTGCCAAATGCAGTTGGCGAAGTGTGTCACCTACCAGCGGTGGCTGGCCGTCTCTAGGTAAGAATTGTGCTGCAGATGCAGGGAAATCCGATAATGATTCCACCATGGTTGAGCTAAGTGAGCCCAGGAAGCGCTCCTT
>DCAZ01000092.1:2087-12574 GCA_002313925.1 Gemmatimonadales bacterium UBA1120 | reverse complement strand
CTAATGTGTGTTAAGGGCACTCTCCCCAACCCAGAGGCTGCGTCCCCTAGCTTCAAGGTTCAACATCACATATGTATCTCCATCCTGCGCCAAGAGTGAGTCCTGCAAGTTCACTGACACGCACACATGATTCGGGATGATGCGCACCTGCTCTCCAATTGTTGGTTCCCAATCAGTTCGTGACAGATCGAGAACTCCATGTTCTTCGTTTAGGGCCTTTACCGTGACTTCAGGCCGGTCAAACAGTACGCCAAAGTCACCTTCGGCTGATCTGACTTCCTTGGAGAGCGCTTTCGAACCTGCATCGACAACGGCACCACCGTGGACAGCAGTGCTCACTACAGTCGTTAAAACCGTATAAGCCAAGTCGTCGTGCGAGGCGACACCCACCTTGAGCGCCTCCAAATCAAAAAAGATGGACGACCCAGACCGGATCTCAGTAATCCCTCCATAATTATGACTCCGCCAGAGTGTGGGCGTTGAGCCCCCACTGACGATCTCTGGTACCAAACCAGCAGCGCTCAGAGCGATGGTCATCTCTTCAACCAAAGTAGACACCTCTCGCACATGAGCATCTTGCTCGACCTCAGCCATTCTGATCTGCCCTGGATAGAACATAAGCCCCCGGAAATCTACGCCATCCAACTGCTGGGCCAGTCTTGCTAGCTGCACGACCTCTTCAACGCTTTGGACTCCCACACGTCCTAGGCCAACATCACGTTCTATGAGGATCCCGACTCGGCGGCCAGCAGAGGTGGAGGCAGCAGCCAGTGGTTCGAGAACTTGAGCTGAGTCAAGTGCAACCTTCAAATCGAGTTCGCGAGGGAGTTGAGTCAGTCGCTTGAGCTTGGGGCCCCCAACCGGTGGGTACGCGAGTAGCAGGTCTTGAGTGACCGTCGACATGACTTCTGCCTCCCGAAGGGTAGCCACAGTGATCCCGGTGGCTCCCGCATCAATCTGGAGGCGAGCAATTTCCCTGGATTTATGAGTCTTTATGTGCGGGCGCCACTTAAGGCCATGCTCCTCAGCATAGGAGGCGATTTTCTTGGCGTTCGATCGAACCCTCTGGAGGTCTACACATCCGATTGGAGTTTCAACTGCAGCTGGATCGACTACGCTCAACCTAGAGCGTCCTCAAGCTTAGATAAAAACTCCTGGTCGGTTTCTCCAACTGGGCCATAACGCATCCAGCGGAGCACTCCGTCTCGATCGATAAGGAACGTAGCCGGAAGACCCAAGACCCGATAAAGCTCCATAGCCCTGTTTTCGGGGTCATGGAGGATCGTATAGGTGACCCCATAGTCTTCAACGAACCTCTCAACCTGCTCCTTTGCCGCATCGGTATCCAAGGAAACTCCTACAAGATGGAGGCCATCTTCCTGATGCTCCTCAAACAACTCTTGGAGAAAAGGAGTCTCTTTTCGACAAGGCGCACACCAGGTAGCCCAAAGATTGAGGAGGACGACTTCACCCCGAAGAGATGACAAGGATACGCTATCACCCTCAAGCGTCGCCGCTGTATATCCTGGAATAGGAGCACCGAGTTGTGGCGGACCTATCGTGTCGTCAACTGCACAAGCTGATATTGCGACTACGAGAAACGCCCCACTCACCCACCTAGTCTTCATCACTCCTCCAAATAAATCCGTGTAATCCGCACTTGGGCAGGTGACATCGAGACATCTGTCCAAGCCATCACCAGACTTCCATCGGGACTCTGTGCTAATCTGGGGAACCCACTTGCACGGGCAGAAGAGGACGAGGTGAGCGTAACAGCTTCGCTAATAGTTCCATCTGACCGAACCCTGCGCATTCGCACTTCAGCATTCTCTCCACCAGTTCTCTCTAGCCAGGTCACAAGGAAATCTCCATTAGACAGTCCGAGCACATCGACTCGGCCTGCAGGGTTCCCGTCATCCAACTGAACTGGTTCCTCAAAGTTCAGACCATCTGCGTTCGCTAATGCAACCTTCACTCGCGGAACATCCGCAGCCCCAGTAAACCAAGCCACCGCGAGTTGGTCTCCTGCCATCGCGACCGCAGGTCCATTTACAGGACAACCACCGATCTCCCAGCCGTCCTGGTGGACAGAAATTCCTTCTGTCCAAGCACCATCCAAGAATCGTGTAGCATAGATATCTCGAATCTCCTCATCAGTGCGATCCCTGTATACGACCACAGGTCCTGACGGAGTGACCACCGCATCCGTTTGACAGCAATCGCAAACTCGAGCGTCAAGAAGTGTTTCGGGACCAGGTTCGCCCCCAACTTGAATCTGTCGAAAGCGAAGGGTCATCTCACGTGGAGCCGGCTCCCCATCCGTTCCCGAAACGAATTTCCGCCCATCGAGCCAAACGACCCCAATTCCAGAACCGGATTCCATCATACTGACGAACCCGTGTTCTGTCGGAGTACCATCCTCATGCGGAGTCCAGGGCTCCGACCACGTTCTACCTCCGTCACCAGACTCAGCAACGCGCACTCCATAGTCGTAGCCCCCCTCTGATCCACGTTGTAACCAGTGCGCCCAGAGGCTACCCTGGGGACCCGGCAGAACTGAGGGAAAGTCAGCCCAGTTTACAAAGAAATCATCACCGGCGGCGACTACACCTGGCTTATTCCACTCACCATCTTGAAGCATTGAGAAGCGCAACTCATACATCGTCGGGGCGACCTCTTCTAGCCAACTCAGGTAGACCCCATCCTCAGAAGAGGACAGGAATGGCTCTCCACTTGGACTAGAAGCGGGAGAGAGCATTTCCTCCAGAGAGACAGACAGCGCCGGCGAGCCAGCATTCTGGCAAGCAGAGACAACAAGGATCAGGGCCGATCCTAGCAGGGATAGTCGTTTGTTCATCGGAGTGCTCACCACTTGAGAAGTACCGGATCCGTGACCACATAGCAGTGGCAAGGATCTTGCTTGCTTTTCAGCTTGCGAACCTAAGGAATCTCGGTGGTGATCATCCAGCCCGTCAACGCATGACGAATTGGTTGTCCGTGGCCGAGGGTTCTGGTGAACACTTCTCTAATCATCTAACGAACCTTTAATTGGTATACTCGGTATGTGAGAGGGTAGCGAACGCACTCGTCCTAGTTGGTAGACTGGGCAGCACCTCAGATGAGGCGGTATATGTTGGGAAAGATGCTCTTATCTAAAATGGCGTTTGACCGAACCAGCGTAATATGGACACTCGGGCTAGCGACCTTGGTTCTTGCAATCATTCCGCCAACGGCTTCGGCACAATACTTCGGTCGTAACAAGGTGCAGTTTGACGATTTCGATTTTGAGATCCTGCGCACAGATCATTTCGACATCCACTACTATCCAGAAGAAACTGAAGCCGTCCTAGATGCCGCAAGAATGGGCGAGCGTTGGTACGAGAGGTTTGCCAGAACCTTCCAGCACGAATTTGAGCGCACGAAACCAATCATCCTATACGCTGACCATCCTGATTTCCAGCAGACAAATACACTTTCGGGGTTCATAGGAGAGGGCACCGGTGGTGTAACTGAATCGCTCAAGAACCGAGTAATCATGCCACTCGCAGGGTCTTATTGGGATACAGACCATGTCCTCGGTCATGAGTTGGTCCACGCATTCCAGTATAACATCGCGCAATCGAGGCGTGGTGGCGGCTTGCAGGGACTATCCACCCTGCCTCTTTGGTTGATTGAAGGGATGGCCGAGTACCTCTCAGTGGGACGGGATGATCCACTAACCGCGATGTGGATTCGTGATGCGATTCGACGTGATGATCTGCCGACGATTGAGCAGATGACACGTGAATCAAAGTTCTTCCCGTATCGATTTGGTCAGGCCCTCTGGGCTTATATCGGTGGCATGTACGGGGATGACACGGTGATCTCGATATACCGACGCGCCTTACGGGCTGGCTTCGAAGGAGCAATCGAGGACGTGCTCGGGCTGTCAACAGATACACTTTCGGTAAGATGGAAGGAGAAGGTAGGGGAAGAATATTTCCCGATTATGGAAGGCCGCAGTGCTCCTTCAGATCAAGGAAACTTGCTTCTTGCTCCAAGCACAGGCTCGGGAAGCGTCAACATCCAACCCTCGATAAGTCCAGATGGCCGCTATGTAGCCTTCCTTTCCGAGAAAGACATTTTTTCGGTTGACCTCTACATGGCTGATACCAGGACTGGTGAGATCATCAGAAAACTCGCTAGCGCAGAATCGGATCCTCATGTCGAGGCATTACGCTATATCGATTCGTCTGGAACGTGGTCACCAGATTCCGAACAATTTGCATATGTCGTATCCGCGGGCGGCAATAACGAGATGGCTATAGCGGCAACCCGAAACGGTGTCGTCCAACGTCGGATCGAGTTTGAGGAAAGCATCGGTGCGGTAAGTAATCCTGCCTGGTCACCGGATGGGCGCTACATAGCATTCTCGGGAGCAGTCGGAGGTATCACCGATCTTTTTCTTTACGATCTAGAGACTAGTGAGACCATTCAGCTCACCCAAGACAAGTACGCCGACCTGCAACCTTCGTGGTCACCCGATGGACGTACCATCGCCTTTACGAGCGATAGAGGTCCAGCCACGAATTTCGAGCTGCTCACATACAACAGTTTCCAACTCGCCATGATCGAGGTAGCGACAGGTGAGGTGAGGACAATCCCCGTATTTGGGAATGTGAAGCATATCAACCCACAATTCGGGGATGACGGTGAAAGCCTCTACTTCATCTCTGACCAAGATGGCTTTAGTGACGTCTATAAGTTGAGCCTTGAGGACGGTCGCATAAGCAGGGTAACCAACCTAGCAACAGGGGTGAGCGGACATACGTATCTGGCACCCGCAATGAGTGTAGCCCCAGGAAGCGACCTGATCGCATATACAGTTTTTGACGAACTCGAATTCCATGTCTATACGAAGGAATTGAATGAGGAGTTCCCTGAGATTTTGGTCGCCGAAAACGCCGAAGATCAACTAGGCCGTAAGCTCCCCCCAACGGTGCCAGACCGCTTCAGCCGTATCGCGACATACCTAGCTGATGCAGAGACCGGGCTGCTGCCATCCGATACATGGCCAACCTCAGCGGTCGAGCAATATGAGTTGAGCAACGAGTCTGGCCTTACACTCGATTTCGTTGGCCAACCCACTCTTGGCGTTGGAACTGACAACTTCGGCAACTACGTGGGTGGAGGTGCCTCAGCATATTTCAGTGATATGCTAGGAGACAGAGTCCTCGGAGCTGCTCTCATGGCGCAGGGAACCTTTAAGGACATTGGTGGAGAAGTATTCTATACAGACTTGAGTAACAGATGGAACTGGGGTGTGGGCGTTGGAAGAATCCCCTATCAAATGGGCTACTACAGTGTCGGATCTGATGATTCTGGGGATTACTACGGCCTCAACCGCTTCCGAATCTTCACTACTTCTGTGAATGGCCAGCTCGCGTATCCGTTCTCCTCCTCCCAACGCTTCGAAGTCTCCCTGGGCGCTGTCCGCTATAGTTATGACATAGAGCTGGAGAAGTACTACACCAACGCTTTCGGTCAGATTATAGGTTGGGAACGAGAGAGCCTCGACGGTATGACACCTGCCCCGCTGAATATGGCTCAAGCGTCAGTGGCACTCGTAGGTGACAACTCCATCTTCGGATTTGTGTCACCAGTTCGTGGGGGTCGGTACCGCTTCTCGATTGAGCAAACTCAGGGTACCGCAAGCTTCACAACCGTAGTAGCTGATTGGCGACGCTACTTCGCCCCAACCAAGAACCTCACTGTCGGAATCCGGACAGTGCACTACGGCCGATATGGGCTCTCGCCTGAAGAGAGTACTTCTGACGGCTTCGGTATGCTTCGGCCTTTATTCCTTGGCTACGAAACATTTATCCGTGGCTACGCCTATGAGAGTTTCAGCGCAAGCGAATGTAGCCCCCCGGGTTCAAACTCTGGTGGCTCCTGTATGGCATTTAACCGCCTCCAGGGCCAACAGCTCGCAGTTGCAAACCTTGAGCTCAGAGTACCGCTGGTCGGCGTCGAGCAGTACGGTTTAATCAATTTCCAGTTTGTGCCTGTCGAGCTCGTAGCATTCGCGGATGCCGGCCTCGCCTGGGACTCGGACAACCCACCGGTACTCGCATTCAGCCGTTCCGGATACGAGCGTGTGCCAGTCTTCTCAACGGGAATTTCCGCGAGGTTTAATGTGCTGGGTTTTCTGATACTCGAAGCGTATTACGCATACCCTTGGCAGCGCCCCCAAAAGAGCTGGCACTGGGGCTTCAATATAGCGCCGGGCTGGTAGTCTCTTCGAGTCGTCCGCTAGAAGATGGACAGATTGATATACTTCGAAGGGTTCTCTTGAAGATCCGCTAGAAATGCTGTTATGCCCTCGGCCGCGCTAGTGAGGCTGTTGTAGAGCTGGTCATCTTGAACAAGTCGTCCGAGAGTCCCCTCACCCCTCTCGATCCGACTTAGGATCGAACGCAGTGATTCAGCTGCATTGTCTAGATTGTCACCAGTGTTCGTGAGCATAGCCATCGCTGAATCTGCCCTGGCGACAGCACGGGCGAGTTCAGGTCCACTCGTAGCATCCTCCAGCCCCTCCGCTGAGCGATTCAGACTTTCAGTGAGTGATCCGAGTGCCTCGCGCTGCTCGCGAACACCATCCCCAAACTCAGTGAGCAAAATCTCAAGTTCATGGGCACTGCCCTGGACCGCCTCAATCGTCTCGGCGCTGAGAAGGGTCTCGATCTGGGTCATTACATCTCCGGCTTGGCCGGAAAGTTCTCCCGCAGAATCCAGGAGATCTACCACCTGCATATTTGCGCTTTGAACTGTATCCCAAGGTTCGTAATATTCGGTTGCTCCGCTGGGATCAATGAGAAGCGTACGCCCACCAAACAGGCCAGCGCTACCGAGCCTCGCAAGTGAGCCGACTGGGATCTCCCACTCACCCTCAATCTCTGCGGTGATCGTGACTCTCTCACCTCGTATTAGTTCAAAGTCGTGGACACGGCCGATGATAATGCCCTTCATGGAAACTGGGTCACCACCACGGACCCCACCCGCGTCTTCCATCGTAGTCACGAGCATGTACCGCCCTCGGAAGGTCGCAGGATCCGTCATCCAATAGAGGACTGTGACAAAGGACAATAGGCCCAGGATCACGAATAGGCCTAGGCGTGCTTGTCTCCCAGTCGCTTTTCGGGGAACAGCTGCCAGTAGTTCTGCATCAGTGGGAGTATCCCGCCCCAATCTCACGTTCTTCTTAGACTCAGACATAGGTATCAGTAACCATATCTAGAGCAGCCTCCGCTGCCGCACGATCTACGAATGCCTGGACCACCGGGTCCGGGCAAGCCCTAAACTCGAGGGGAGTCCCACAAAACCTAATAATTCCCCCATCCAACATCGCCACTCGATCGCAAATATCCAGACCACCCTCCACATCATGGGTCACAAGTAGTGACGTAACCTCTAGCTCTTTTGAGAGCCTCTTGATGAGTCGCTCGACTGCTGCAGTGTTCACTGGATCAAGGCCGGTGGTGGGCTCATCCCACAAGAGGATCTTTGGACCACCAACAATCGCTCTCGCGATCCCTACTCTTTTTTTCATTCCGCCCGAGAGTTCCGAAGGGATCTTCGAGAGCACTTCGGCCGGTTCCAAATTGACAGTCTCTAGCGCTTCCCAAACTCGGCGAGCCCTTTCCGTAGTTGAAAGTCTCTGCAAAGTTTCCTCGGGGAGACCCATCGCTACGTTGTCTAGTACTGTGAGCGAGTCAAATAGAGCCGAGTGCTGGAATACGTATCCAACCTTGCTGCGCAGTTTCAACAGGGCAGCTGGATCACTCTCGTAGACCGAAAGGCCATCAACCTCGACATCTCCTCGGTCTGGAACTATCAACCCAATTGTAGTCTTCAGGAGTACGCTTTTCCCGGTGCCTGAAGGCCCAAAAAGCGCAAACATCTCCCCTGTCTCAACCATCATATCCACACCGGAGAGTACCGGTGCATCAAATGATTTATGGATATCTCGATACGTGATCACAGTCTTGATATTCCTACTGTAGCATAAGCGGTGGGAACATGGCATCCAGAATCAGTATCGTCAGGATCATGAACATCACCGCTTGGGTCGTGCTAAGGCCAACACCCTCGGCTCCCCCTCGTGTACGAAGGCCCATATGGACCGAGATGAGCGGAATTGCTGCTCCAAAGACGATGGACTTGGAGAGTCCATAGACTAAGTCCCAGTTGTGCCAAAATAGACGGGCTCCGTAGATGAATGTTTCATTGCCCAGGCCGATGGTGAGGTTCGCTGCAATCATTCCGGCCGCAATACCAATCACGTCCGCAAAACCGACCAGGAGCGGCAGCGAGATGAGCGCTGCAATGAAGCGTGGAGCGGCAAGAATCGCCACCGGATCCCGGCCCAATGACTCGAAGGCATCAATCTGCTCTGAAACAACCATCGTCCCAAGCTCAGCCGTGATACGTGCACCGATTCTCCCTACCAAAACGATGGCTGTCAGCAAAGGGGCCAACTCAAGGATCACGCTCTGCACGACTAGCGTCCCGAGTACATATTGCGGTGAGGACGAGATCAGTTGGTAGCCACCCTGTTGGCTTGTAACAATACCCGCCAAGGACGCTGTCACGAAAACGATGGGTAAACTCTGTACACCCATGATGTAGAGCTGTGTAGTTATGTCACGTCTTGATACTTTGAGCCGAACAATCGCCACGATGATGCGCCATGATAAAAGTCCGAGCTCCCCGGCGTGTTCAGCAGTGACACGCGCGACCCTACCGACGGCAGCCAGCCATTGAACTATGGGTGCCAGAAGAGTTAGGGTCGCAGGGTATTCGTGCTTCACCGTCTAAGAGACTCCAACGTTATGCCACCTATATTCTTGGGATTGCGGGGCGTAGTAGTCGGGCAAACCTTCGGTTAAAGATACATCAAAATCAACCTACCATAGTTCAAATCATGGCCTAATTTATGCAATCTGATGGTTTCAGTTGGTGTTATAGGGGCCAGAATGGCTTCTTTAACTATCTTGTTGAGGTAGATAGGGGCTATTGGTACCTAACAAATGAACACAGACGACGGAGCGCGGGCGTGATGAATCAACTCAAACGCACTGTGACCTTTTTCATTGCAGCGGTAGTGCTTAGTACTCCGCAATCAGTGACGGGACAGGAGCCTGATTATGAAGCGCAGGTAGCTGCACTCGTAGCGCTCCCTTCGGTGTTACGGGCACTGGAACTCGTAGAGGAACGGGATGCCAGGACCATGGCAGACTTACTCGAACTCACCGAAATAGCTGCTCCCCCGTTTAATGAAGACCAGCGAGCTGAACGATTCCTGGAGATGCTGCTCGATCTTGGCGTCGATTCAGCATGGACAGATACGGAGGGCAATGTACTCGCGCTCAGGCGAGGCACGGGTTCAGGCGAGGTTGTTGCTGTCGCAGGGCATCTCGATACCGTTTTCCCGGAAGGCACGGATGTCACTGTCCGACAAAGAGGTGACACACTTTTCGCTCCTGGGATAGGAGATGATACCCGTGGTTTAACTGCGGTCCTCGCACTACTTCGTGTTCTAAACGAGGCTGATTTGCAGACGACTGCGGATGTGCTTTTTATTGGCACTGTCGGTGAGGAAGGCCTCGGAGATCTTCGGGGAATGAAGCATCTCTTCCGTGAAGGCGGCCCGAGAATTGACACATTCATCTCGATTGATGGTACTGGGCACACCGGCATCACCCATCAGGGACTCGGCTCGCATCGATACCGGGTTACTGTCCGAGGACCTGGCGGGCATTCGTGGGGCGCCTTTGGGCTCCCTAACCCAGCGCATGCGCTCGGGCGCGCAATCGACTACTTCGATCTCGCCGCTGACGCGATCACACGGTTTGGACCGCGCACGAGTTACAATGTAGGTAGGATAGGAGGAGGGACTTCTGTTAATTCGATCCCATTCGAGGCCTGGATGGAGGTTGATATGCGTTCGGAGAGTCCAGAAAACCTCCAGGCCATCGACGAGGTGTTCCAACGTTCGGTTCGCCGAGCGGTCGAGGAATCCAATACCCAACGCCGTGATGGAGCAGAACTTTCGCTTGAAATGGAGTTGATCGGTGATCGTCCGTCTGGTGAGATTTCAGAATCCGTGCCATTCGTCCAGCAGGCTATCGCCGTCAGTCGCCATCTCGGAATCGAACCCTCGCTGGGTAGAGGTTCTACTGACTCGAATATTCCCATCTCCCAAGGGATCCCAGCTATAACTATAGGCGGCGGCGGTCAGGGGAGTGGTGCACACTCACCTGGGGAATGGTTCATCAACCGTGATGGAACCTTAGGTATCCAGAGGGCGCTACTGATTCTCCTAGCTCAAGCAGGGACTGGGGTTACAAGCTGAGTCCCGAAGGAGAAGAGGGAGCGCTCCAAGGTCGTGTTGCAATTATTACCGGAGCATCATCAGGCATTGGAGAAGCAACTGCCCTGACACTGGC
>DCAZ01000092.1:0-1710 GCA_002313925.1 Gemmatimonadales bacterium UBA1120 | reverse complement strand
GTTTCCCAGTTGGACTCCGAGGGACACTGCGCACTGGCTCATCGCACTGACGTCACTGAATTATCAGATGTAGAAGCATTAGTAGCGGCCACGAATAAAGAATTCGGTCGAATCGACATCTTCGTGAATAATGCTGGAACGATGCCCGCTTCACCGATAATCGACCGGCGCATATCCGACTGGAAGCGTATGGTGGATGTCAATGTGAATGGAGTTCTCCACGGTATCGGAGCTGTATTGCCAACCATGCTCGGACAAGGATCTGGCCATATCGTGATGATTGGGTCGATCGCCGGCCGGAGACCTTTCCCCGGTGGAACAGTATACGCAGCGACAAAGTTTGCCGTCAGAGCACTTGCATGGGGCTTGCACCTGGAACTTGGTGCTGCTCATGGAATCCGAGTCACTGATATTCAACCAGGACAGGTGGCTACTGAACTCTATGAAGGTGTCCCGCAGGGCCCCTATAAGGATGCTTGGGATAAAGCCTGGGAGGGCAAACGAAGGCTCAAGCCTCAGGATGTCGCCGACACAGTTCTCTTTGCTGTTACCTCACCCGCACATGTGGCAATAAGCGAGTTACTCGTGCGACCGCTCGATCAAGCGAACTGACTCCCGATCACCCCGACAGACAGATCAGCTCGCCTCAAGCCGAGTCACACGCCGCAGATCTCAACCACCTTCTCCCTTAGAAGTAACCCTTCTTCCTATCCACGACCCACAGTTCAGTTAGCGGCCCCGTAATAGATACTGTTGAATAGGAACCCGAAGGTACCATGAGGCTGTGCACGGAACGTGATCTTAGGTCCGAATATAAAGAGTTTGCCTTCACCGTAGTCCGCCTCTATAGCTCCGACCCCACCCACTAGGTATTGCTCACCCCAAGCCCAGCCACTTCTGAGCGGTTCCTCAGTGTTATACCAACCGACCGTTCGGATTCGTTGGGGATCAGCGCTAGCTGACAGTCTAAACGTTGGGCTGTGGCTGAAAAGCACGTTAACTCTTTCCCCAAATCCATGTGTGAGTGGGCTCACATGTTCAACTTTCATATCGAGTACCGATCCTGGGGTGAAGTACTTTTCACGGCTAAGCGGCACTCCATTTTCAACCAAGTGATTTGAAATCGGAAGCCCAGCATGCGTCGCAAGACTCGTAGAGGTCCCGATCGTGATCGCTGCCCCTCCACCCCGCACATAATTAAGGATTCTTGGCACAGTCTGATCGATGGTCATCTGGCCTATACGACCCCTAAATTCTTCCGGTATTGTCGCAGGATCCGGCCCACCACCTCGTCCGCCACCTGTAGTAGCGGGGATCGCTCCATCTTCGAACACAAGCACATCGTATTCGTTTAAGTCGGCATTATCAAAATCGGGTGGATACAATACATCGAAGTCGAACTCAAAATCCTCGAGAATCATGCGCGTCCATCCAGATGGCATCGAGCCACCGTATTGATCCCACAATCCGATTCGTACCGGGCTCAATTCCATTGAGCTTCCTGCTGGTGGGTTGGCTACTCCGACAAAATTCAGTCCTTTCTCCTCTGCAAGTCCCTCGATACTCGCTCGATCAATTTCGAGATAGAAAGCGCCCTCACCAAAGCTCTGTCCCTCGGCAACCATGTCATCTATGTACCAATACGCACTCCCACCCGCAGCGAGCACTCGGTTAACTGCGATAAATGCATCATTGATGTGGTCGACTAGA
>DCAZ01000132.1 GCA_002313925.1 Gemmatimonadales bacterium UBA1120 | reverse complement strand
TAGGTGGGTTCGATTCCCACACGTCCCCGCCACGGCTTCGGCGATTAGTACATCGCTTTAGTTAGGTAATCGAAGCCTCAGCCCGATCTCAAGGCGGCCGTCATTGGTGGGTCCACCCTCTATTGCTATGGGGTCAGGGAAGTCTTTGAGATGCGCTGAGACAAACGCATCAGCTCCGCTTAGGAATAAAAGAAAAAGGCCGAAAGCAACGAGATCCTCTTGTTGATCACCCCTTGACTCACGAAGCCTTTTCAGGTCAGCAAGCGTGGCGTCAGATTCGAGTGCGCCCTTGATCTGATTCGGGTCAGTGACACCCTGGGTGTTGAGGTTTTCGCGTAATAGGATTTCCCTGAAATTCGAGCGAGACACTGCCTCTGATATTCGTCTCCGAGTTCGGATAATCCCGTAAGCCACAGCACTCTCTATAGCGAAATAAACCCCTGCTCGTGCATTTGCCCCAATCGATACGTGGCCCCAGCCAGGAATGAGAACGGCCCGGAGAAATGCACCACCGGGAGTTACGGAAGCAGCGATCGGCAAGAGAGCTGACACAGTTGAGTCTGCTACGGTATTCTCATCGCCTAAACTGACTTGCTGTGCCCCAAGTCGGCCAGTTCCCCAAGCCGTCATGATTACGGCTAGCATAATAGAGGGCAACAAGGTGTTGCATTGGTTGTTGAGGAGGCCTTTCCTCATGGTATTGAACCTGTCCACTCGATAAGCCTCGGGGTCTCACCCTCACGGAGTAGTGCGAACGAACGGTGATATACCCAGTCACCGGTATTTATGTACCACTGTCGATCGCCGACGTCGATGATCTTGGGGACGTGCGTATGCCCGAGAAGAAGCAAATTAAGGTCTGGTTGATCCTTAAGTTCTTTAACAGCCCAGGCCTCTAATGCAGCCGCGTGTTCGAGTTCTGTACCACCTGGAGCTTGCTTTCGATTTTCAGTATGAGAGACTCCTTTGGCGATACGGTCACCTAAGGCAGGTGGAAGCATGCCGAATGCCCAGCGCGTGACTGATCCACGCAGGAGCAGTCTTGCGACTCTATATCTAAGATCCCCGGTACCGAGGCCGTCTCCATGAGCCAAGAGGGTTTTGAGCCCGGCGAGCTCGGTAATGAAGGGGTCTTGATGAAAATCGAGTCCGATTTCCTCTCGCAGGTACTTGCCTCCCCACCAATCGTGGTTGCCTCCCATCAGTGTGATTGGCACACCGGCATCCACAATCTCCCGAAGCTGCAAAAGGGTGACTTCATGCCCTCGCGTGTTACCCCATTGGTACTCAAACCAGAAATCGAACAGGTCTCCATTGAGTACGATTCGTGATGCGACCCCTGCCGCTTGCCTGAGCCAGGTTCTGAAGGCCTCCTCTTGTTCGAACGAAATGGCGCCAAGATGAACGTCAGAGGTGACGAGAACTGTTTGGGTAGGATGTATTCGGGACACCAGCGAACTTACTCTTGAACAGCGAGGACCTGGAAGGGGTAGGAGCATAATCCACCCGAAGCTAGCTTAGCCCATGGTCACTCTACAGCTTAAGCAACCATCATCCTTTTTCCGGACGATTATCGTTGCCGGAGTTGTGGTTGTTACAGGGTGTATGCCCAAGCAAGCAGGAGTGGTTGCTCCAGTGCCAGATGCTCTTGGCGCGGCGTCAGTCCTTCAAGATCAAACAGGACTAGAAAGTCCGATCCGGATTCTTTTTGTCTGGGAACTGAATGATGCGGGTGTAGGGGTAAAGGGCAGAGGTGTGGCCCGCGTGGCACCGCCCTATAGGGCACGCCTTGATCTATTCCTAGATAACGGCGAGTTAGTAATTAGGGCTGCCCTTGTCGACGGAGAACTCAGGCTTCCCGCGGGAGCTCCAAACGACATCCTGCCACCTCCAGACCTCATGTGGGGCACACTCGGAGTATTCCGGCCGGAATCGGGTACTGAATTGGTAGGAGGAGATCACTTGGACAACGGTTTGGTTCGGCTGCGATATCGCTACCTGGATGAAAGGGAACTCCATTACTCCATGGAAGATGGAGTTCTTAGGAAGCTTGAGATGTTATCGGATGGGGACGTGGTCCAATGGGTTGAAGTCGATCGAGATGAGGAGACTCGATATCCTGCACGGGTCACGTATCGGAACCTCACAGACTTTCGTGAACTAAAGATCACCAGGCAGCAACTGGATCAGGTTGAAGCCTATCCAGCGGACATCTGGGATCCGAGAGCACCATGAAATATCAATCGAAGTCGCTCAGTTTGCTCCTATTAGCGGTCACGATGCTAGCGTGCAATTATTCGTTCCGGGCAGGTTCGTTCCCGCCCCCCCATGTGCAGTCGATTGCTGTCTTGCCGTTCGATAATGAAACCAATCGTTTCGAACTGTCTGGAGAACTCTACGATCAATTGGTGAGGAATCTCCCTAGCGCTCTCGGGATCAGAACTGCAGGGGAAGAACTTGCTGATGCTGTCGTGCGTGGATCCATAAGGACTTATGAAGTCCGGGCACCCAACTATCGTGCTGCTATCCAGGGACAGCCAGCCGAAGTTTTGCAGCGCCAGGTGAACATCGTGGTTTCAGTTGAGATCGTTGATCTTGTGGAAAATGTGATCTTATGGGAGTCCTCCAGCGTTGTTGCTCAGGGAGAGTTTTTGGAGGCTAGTGAAACTGAAGAAATCGGACGTATGGAAGCCATTGAATTACTAGTTCAGAAAATTGTGGACGGCGCTCAGTCTAACTGGTAGATTCGGCGATCATTTTTGCTGGGGAAGGCCCACAGACTTCTTCTGCAGTCACCTAAACTTGCCAGGGAGTGGCCGTGCTCCGAGCCTTCGGATTAGGCGCGATTCTCTTCATCTTCTGGCTACTGCTGTCGGGCCATTATACCCCCATGTTGATTGGATTCGGCTTGGGTTCATGTGGGCTTATTGTCTACTTGGCAATGCGCATGGATTTAGTCGACCATGAGGGCGTTCCGCTCCAACTTGGTGGTCGTTTTTGGGTGTACTTTCCATGGTTGATGAAGGAAATCTTCATCGCGAACGTGAATGTCGCTCGTGTTATCCTCAATCCAAAACTCCCGATTAGCCCGGTTGTAACTCATTTCAGGGCAAGTCAAAAGTCAGACCTAGGCAAGACGATTTATGCTAATTCAATCACACTGACGCCTGGGACGATCACGACTAGTATCGAGGGCCAAGACCTTGAAATTCACGCTCTCACGCTTAAGGACATAGATGGTCGTGAAGAAGATGAGATGGATCATCGAGTGAGTTGGGTCGAAAGTGGCTCGAGAGGAAACTCGTAATGTTCATTGCAGCAACGGTCGGTGTACTAGCGAGTATGTCCCTCGCGATGACACGCGCACTCATGGGACCCACGGTTTATGATCGGGTACTCGCTGTGAATACGTTTGGGACAAAGACTGTACTGCTGATTGCAGCTCTGGGCTTCTTGACTGAGCGTCCAGAATTTCTTGATCTCTCGATCGTGTATGCCCTTATCAATTTTATAGGAACGATCGCTGTACTGAAGTTTTTTGAGTACCGTGATCTGGGATGGACACGACGTCCCGAGGCGGACGCAGAATGATTGATCTCATTCTCGAAGTACTCAGCTGGATCTCAATTCTCGGTGGGATCTTTTTCATGATCGTCGGGACGGTTGGAATCGTGCGGATGCCGGATGTCTACACGCGTCTACACGCTGCCGGTATGACGGACACGATGGGTGCCGGACTGCTACTTCTAGGGATGTGCTTCCAAGCCGGCCCCACTCTCGTTCTGGTTCGTTTGGTACTGATTTATGCCTTTCTTCTTTTCACGAGTCCGATCAGTACTCACGCCCTGGCAAGTGCTGCACTGTCCGGTGGAGTTGAACCCTACACAGTACCAGTAGACCGCAGTGGAAAGCTTAATTCTTTGAATGGCGAACAGAATTTCTGATGGTTGAGTTCGTAGATATTGCGTTGCTGGTGCTGCTCGGGATTACGGCATTTAGCATCATTCGCCAGAAGAATCTTTTTGCTGCCGTAATGCTGGCAGGCATATACAGTCTTTTGTCAGCTGGGTTGTTTGTGGTCATGGATGCCGTTGATGTTGCGTTCACTGAAGCGGCTGTGGGTGCAGGAATTTCCACGATTCTTATGCTTGGAACACTCGCTCTGGTTGGGCACAGTGAGCACCAACCACAGCACAGGCCAATTCTACCTCTTTTCGTCGTTATCCTAACCGGTGCAGTTCTTGTCTATGGCACTCTGGATATTCCTCCGTTCGGGGATGCTTCAAACCCAGCACACCACCACGTAGCTCCTCATTACCTCGAAGAATCCGAACACGAAATCGGAATACCGAACGTTGTCACCTCTGTCTTAGCATCATATCGGGGCTACGACACGATGGGCGAAACAACGGTGATTTTCGCCGCCTTGGTCGGTGTGCTACTCCTTCTATCTCTTGGACCTCGACCTCGCCGGGTATTCTCGAATGGTCGATGGATTACGGTCGCAGCCAGCGAAAAGGATGCGTCCGAGGGAGGGGCGGAAGAAGCTCAAGAGGATACTCTTCAGATTTCGCCTGAAGAAAAGACCTTGGGGGACACCAATGGATGATCGTGTGATCCTAAGGGTGGGTGCGAAAATACTTATCCCCTTCATCCTATTGTTCGCGCTCTATGTCCAATTCCATGGAGACTATGGTCCGGGCGGTGGTTTCCAAGCGGGTGTCATTTTCGCTGCGGGGTTCGTGCTATACGCGCTTATCTATGGCCTGGAAAATGTTAAGAAAGTCCTTCCTCCCCAAGCAGTCTATATCTGCTCTGCTCTCGGAGTCCTGTTATACGCGGGTGTCGGTTATGTGACGATGGCTTTGGGTGGGAACTTTCTAGATTATGGGGTTCTCGCGCACGACCCTGAACACGGTCAACACTATGGCATCTTGCTTGTGGAGCTTGGTGTTCTGATCACCGTATTTGGTGTGATGGTTGCGGTATTCTATGCGTTTGCTGGACGCAGGAGAGTCGACACTTGACGGCTCTAGGACTGTTCAATTATTGGGCTGTCATCTTCTTGATGATGGTAGGGTTTTACACGCTTATTGCCCGTGGTAACCTGGTTAAGAAGATCATTGGGCTGAATATCTTCCAGACGTCAGTCTTCATTCTCTACATCACGATGGGGAAGATTACGGGAGGCACTGCTCCGATCTTCGTTGAAGGTGGGGAGGATGTCATCTATTCGAATCCGATTCCTCACGTATTGATACTTACCGCGATTGTGGTAGGCGTCGCGACGAGCGCAGTCGGTCTTAGCCTTGTGATCCGGATCAAGGAAGCATTCGGCACCATAGAAGAGGATGAGATCCAGGACGAGAGCCTATGACCGACCATCTTCCCGTCTTGCTCGTCGTCGTTCCTCTGGTTGCAGCCCCGATCGCTGCGCTACTGAATCGCCCACGTCTTTCCTGGGCCGTTGCGGTTGCGGCCACGCTGTGGGCTCTCTATGTCGCCCTAGAGCTGCTTTCACAGACTATGGCTGCCGGAGTGATTCACTATGAACTAGGAGGTTGGGCGGCACCCTATGGGATCGAGTATGTAGTGGATCCGGTGAACGCCTGGGTTGTTGTTATTGTTGCTTTGATTGGGGCGTTGGTTGCGCCTTACGCTTGCGCAAGCGTTGAAAGAGAAATTACTGAGGACAGGATCCCGCTCTTTTACGCGGCCTTCATCCTTTGTCTTACGGGTCTGCTCGGAATCGCTGTGACGGGTGATGTGTTCAACGTCTTCGTCTTCCTAGAGATCTCTTCTCTCTCAGCGTATGCCTTGATTGCACTTGGCAGCGATCGCCGGGCACTTACAGCGTCCTTCCAGTACCTGATCATGGGTAGTGTGGGAGCGACGTTTATAGTCATCGGTATCGGCCTCATGTACGTCATGACGGGTACGCTCAATATGGCGGATCTAGCGGATCGTCTCCCTGAGGTTTCCGGTACGAGGACGATCCCAGTAGCGTTCACATTCCTGACTGTCGGGATTACGCTGAAGTTAGCGCTATTTCCGCTTCATCTGTGGCTACCGAATGCATATACGTACGCGCCCTCAGCTGTAACAGCATTCATTGCCTCTACTGCTACCAAAGTGGGGGTGTATCTCCTACTTCGGTTCTTCTTCACAATTTTCGGTGCGACGTTCTCGTTCGATGTCATGCAGTTAGATCGAATCCTGATGCCACTGGCTTTGATTGCGATCGTAACTATGTCCCTGGTTGCCATATACCAGGAGAATGTCAAACGCCTACTGGCGTACTCGAGCGTTGCGCAGATCGGCTATATGGTGCTTGGGATAAGCTTTGCGTCTGTGCTGGGGTTGACCGCAGGGATCCTTCATCTATTCAACCACGCTCTCATTAAGGGAGCACTGTTCATGTCGATGGGCTGTGTAATGTACCGAGTCGGATCGGTTCGATTGGAACGGATGCACGGACTCGGTCGTGTCATGCCTTGGACGATGGCAGCGTTTGTAGTGGGAGGACTGAGCCTGATTGGTGTCCCACTTACTGTTGGTTTCATCAGTAAGTGGTATCTGGTTCAAGCCGCACTTGAGCAAGGAATGTGGCCAGTAGCGGGGGTGGTGCTCCTTGGTTCTCTGCTTGCTTTGATGTACGTCTGGAAGGTCGTCGAAGTTGCGTACTTCCATGAGGCTGATCCTGAACTCGGAATCTCCGAAGCACCCCTCAGCTTGCTGGTACCGACTTGGGTGCTTGTCCTCAGTAATCTCTACTTTGGAATCAATGCCAGTGACAGTGTAGGTATAGCTACACGTGCTGCAGAAGTGCTACTGGGAGCCTTGTAGTGATTGACACCAGCCTTGTAGTGGGCATCTGCCTGCTTCTCCCTGTGTTAGGGGCCTTTCTTGTTCTAATCCTTGGCAGTCGACCTAACGTTCGTGAAACAGCGACACTCCTTACCGGTGGGTTGACCTTTTGGCATGTTTGGGGACTGCTCCATCACCTTCGGGAGGGTGCACGCCCGAGGCTGGAGCTACTCGAGATCGTGCCCGGTGTGCAGCTTGCATTCGAAGTCGAGCCGCTCGGACTACTCTTTGCGCTCGTGGCCTCCTTCCTCTGGATTGTCACTACGCTCTACGCGATCGGATACATGCGTGGACACCATGAGAAGAACCAGACGAGGTTCTTTTTCTTCTTTGCGATCGCGATCGCTGGGGCAATGGGCGTCGCATTCAGTGCGAACCTCTTCACGCTTTTTGCATTCTATGAGGTCCTAACACTTTGCACTTTTCCACTTGTAACACATCACCAGACTGATGAGGCCCGGAAGGCAGGACGGGTATATCTGGGAATTCTTCTCACCACATCAGTAGGATTTCAGTTATTAGCGATTATCTGGACCTGGCAGCTTGCTGATACCGTAGACTTCACAGAGGGTGGGATTCTAGCCGGTACGGCATCTAACGGCGTACTGAGCGCAATCCTAGTGCTGTTCGTATTCGGTGTTGGGAAGGCTGCGGTTATGCCGTTCCACCGCTGGTTACCAGCTGCTATGGTGGCCCCGACACCAGTTTCAGCACTCTTGCATGCGGTTGCTGTTGTTAAGGCTGGTGTCTTTACGGTACTAAAAGTGGCTGTCTACGTATTTGGTATTGATTTGCTCGGTACACTTGCCGTGACGACGTGGCTTGCATGGGTCGCAGCCGCCACGATCATTCTGGCTTCTCTGGTCGCTTTTCAGAAAAATAACCTGAAGGCGCGGCTTGCATACTCCACAATAAGCCAACTGTCCTACATCGTGCTGGGGGCATTGTTGGCGAACGAATGGGGCGTAATTGGTGGGGGTATGCACATAGCCATGCATGCATTTGGTAAGATCACGTTGTTCTTCGCAGCAGGTGCAGTATTAGTGGTAGCCCATGAGAAAGACATCAGTCGCATGCATGGACTTGGTCGAACGATGCCGATCACTTTCGGCGCATTTTTTGTTGGCTCTTTGAGCATCATTGGGTTGCCACCAGCTGGAGGTTCATGGAGCAAATGGTTTCTTGGCATGGGCACGCTTGAAGCGGGGCAGGTTGGTCTGCTCGCCGTTCTCATGCTCAGCTCGTTGCTCAGCCTCTATTACCTGCTTGAGGTGCCAGTGAAGGCGTTCTTCTTCAGGCCACCCGATGATGCTCACCACGGCAAAGGCATTAAGGAAGCGCCGTTGCCTTCGTTGATAGCAATCGGCATCACAGCATCAGCAACGGTAGGCTTCTTCTTTTGGCCAGATCTCTGGCATGAACTGATGACTATGGTCGTCTCTGGAGTTGGCCAATGAGCCAGGACTACCACGGTCACGAGATCAAGGAGCCGGTAGGCTGGTTGGATAAGCCGAAAGCAGTAAGACGTTTCTTTTTTGCTGTTTACCTGATTTGTGGCGCGCTGCTTGCGGCCGAATTTCTGCTGTTCGGTGTTGAGAATGCTCATCCGCATCCACTTGAGGAGAGCATGCGGTTTCTTGTGTATCCGATATATGGATTCATTTCGTTTTGGTTCCTGGTGCTTATTGCCAAGCCCATGAGAAGGCTGTTGATCCGCCCAGAGGATTACTACGAGGGAGGCTCAGACGATGCTGAGTAGCCTGCCTCCATTTGCGCTCTTCTTCGTTGGCGCGGTTGTTATCGCGTTCACACGGGGCACGGCTCGCAAGGTGCTCATCCTCGCTATTCCACTCGTAGGTGGACTCAACCTTTGGTTCGGGGTTGAGCCAGGCCTACATCTTCAATTTGATCTGCTTGGCTACACCCTAACGCCATACCGTGCCGACAAGCTCAGCCTACTGTTTGGCTATCTGTTCCACCTTGCCGCTTTCCTAGGGTTTATCTATGCGCTGCACCTCGGGGACGGTACACCCGAAGGGTCAGTCGCTGGAGAGGTTGGTGAGGACGACATCGTTGGTAATGCCTCAGCAGGACTGCAGCACGTTGCGGCGATGGTCTATGCCGGCAGTGCACTAGGTGCGGTATTCGCCGGAGATTTCATCACTCTCTTCATCTTCTGGGAGCTCCTCGCGATCTCATCGGCCTTTCTGGTATGGGCCCGAAAGTCTGAACGATCATATGCGACTGGGTTCCGGTACCTGATCATTCATGTGATCTCGGGTGTCCTGCTTCTTTCAGGGGCACTCATGCTTGCTCATGAGACTGGCTCGATTGAGTTTGGCCATGTTGGGTTGGCTGGCACTGGGGCGGCCGGATGGATTTTATTGCTCTCCTTTGGTATCAAAGCCGGTTTTCCGCTGCTCCATAATTGGATCACAGAAGCTTATCCGGAGAGCACCCCCACCGGAACGGTTTTTCTGAGTGCATTCACAACGAAAGTAGCCGTCTACGCGTTGGCACGGAGTTTCGTTGGTACCGACGTACTGATCTACATCGGTACGGCGATGACATTCTTCCCGATCTTCTATGCCGTCCTGGAGAATGACCTCCGTCGTGTACTCGGTTACTCGATGATCAACCAGATCGGCTTCATGGTTGCAGGGATCGGGATTGGGACGAGCATGGCAGTAAACGGTGCCGTCGCGCACGCTTTTGCTGACGTCATCTTCAAGGGCCTGCTCTTCATGTCCATGGGAGCAGTCATGACGATGACCGGTCGGACAAAGGGAACCGACCTCGGAGGTATCTATAAGACGATGCCATTCACGGCAGGCCTCTGTATAGTCGGTGCATCGGCGATTTCAGCATTCCCTCTGTTCAGCGCTTTTGTAACGAAGTCGATGATCATGGTAGCGGCGATCGAAGAGCATCATTACGTCGTTTGGCTTTTCATGCTCTTCGCTTCTGCAGGGGTGCTCGAGCATGCCGGCATTAAGATTCCGTTCTTCTCGTTCTTTGCACACGACTCTGGTATTCGTGCCAAGGAACCGCCCCGTAACATGCTGATCGCGATGTCGATCGGAGCAGTCCTATGTGTACTGATTGGGGTCTTCCCAGCACAGTTCTATACACTGTTGCCATACGAAATGGATTATCACCCATATGACTTTCGACACGTGGTCACACAGCTTCAATTGCTGGCTTTTGGGGCCCTAGGATTTATCACCCTAGTCAAGTCAGGCGTCTATCCAGACGAAAAAAGGGCGATACATGTCGATGCGGAGTGGTTCTATCGGAAGGCCGGTCCCTGGTTGGTAGGAACTGTTGGAAGAGCCGTCACCCGTGTGGATGTATATGTACGTTCCTCTGTCCTTGAGTTCGTAGGATCAATCATGCACGGGGCGAAACGCACACACGGCCCGGTTGGGCCACTAGCTAAGAGTTGGCCAACGGGCAGTATGGTACTTTGGGTCGCGATACTGCTTGTGGCCTATTTGCTGTTTTACCTCTAGCGAACTCTCCCTGATAGGGGGGAGAGCCGCTTTTGTTCTGTTACTGGAAGGGTATTCAACGACTGACTTGGTCGCTCGTATAAGGAGTCACTTGGAATGAATGGACGTACTGGAGGCCGGAGATCAGATCAGATTCGGTCAGTAATCATTGAAACTGATGTGGCTCCCTATGCGGAGGGCTCGTGCATCATATCTACTGGAGCCACTCGTGTACTCTGTACCGCATCAGTTAGCACAAATGTGCCACCTTGGCGCGAAGCGAGCGGTGCTGGATGGGTCACCGCGGAATACGCGATGTTACCTCGGGCGACACACACACGCACTCGCCGTGAACGTTCGGGTGCGAAGGGAAGGACCCAGGAGATTCAGCGTCTCATAGGGCGCTCACTACGCTCAGTCACTGATATGAAAATTCTGGGCTTACATACTGTGACCGTAGACTGTGATGTACTACATGCAGATGGCGGCACGCGGACAGCATCAATTACAGGCGCCTGCGTCGCGGTGTCGTTAGCCTTCGAACACCTTGTCAGCGAAGGTCTCATCGTGCGTAATCCGATGAGAGAACGTGTGGCGGCAATCAGTGTGGGGTTGGTAAAAGGGGAGGCTAGACTCGACCTAGACTATGAAGAAGATTCAAACGCTCAGGTCGATATGAACATAGTCGGTACCCAAGGAGGTGGGCTTGTTGAGGTCCAAGGAACAGCTGAAGGCGACCCGTTCCCGCGGGATGACCTAGATGCGATGCTTGACCTGGCTACGGCTGCACTGGAGACTCTGTTTGCGGCTCAGGCCAGCGCGCTTCGGATTGATTGAGTGGAACTGCTGCTAGCAACTCGCAGTGCTCATAAAGTTCAAGAGATAAGAACGATCCTTAGCGGTATCCCACGTCTGACAGTGCTAGATCTCGATGATATAGGCTTGGAGTGGCGCGACGAGGAGGAAGCACTTGAACCCTTCGATACGTTTGAAGAGAATGCACGCTCTAAGGTCGAGTATTTTTATGCGAAAACTGGGCTGCCGACCGTAGCTGACGATTCTGGTTTAGAGGTAGACGCGCTCGGAGGTGCACCGGGTGTTCGTTCAAAACGTTTTGCGCCTGTGGAAGGGCTCACAGGTCATAAGCTTGATCAAGCAAATAACAATTATTTGGTTGAGCGTTTGGGTGCCCTCGAACTGGAGAAACGAACAGGTCAGTATGTTTGTGTGGCTGCTCTTCTGGGATTTGCATCTCAGATGATTGTTACGCGAGGAGAAGCTAGGGGTTTGATCCTGACTGAACCCCGTGGAGATGCAGGCTTCGGATACGATCCCTATTTCTTCGAGCCCGACTTAGATATGACTTTTGCTGAACTCCATCCCGACCAGAAGAACGAACTGAGTCATCGAGGCAAAGCATTCCGGGCTCTCGCGATTATCCTTGAGAGAATGGAGATCTAGGCGTGCCTGAACCCCACGTGGACCCCCTTCGGATTGAACCGACCAAAGATCGTGAAAGATTAGAGATCGAATGGAAGGATGGTGTCATTTCAGAGTACGTGCCGCGCTACTTAAGACTGTTATGTCCGTGTGCTGGTTGTGTAGATGAGATGAGTGGTGTACGGACTCTGGTTCCGAAATCTGTCCAGATAAGTATTTATCCAACTGCTATACATTATATAGGACAGTACGCTTTACAGTTTATTTGGAGTGATGGGCACTCGACGGGGCTCTACACGTTTGAGTACCTAAGAGAGATATGGGATGCGGACTCTGGATCGCTATAGGATTAGCGTCCGAGGGTTCCACACTATTTCGTCCAGAGTACAATCACTCCACAGAATGTGCTGCCTGAGATTCCGTATTCGAGTGGGATCTCGGCTGGACGGCGATAAATCTCAACTCCATTTAACTGATGGAAGGGGATGATATCTGAAAGAGCCAAGCCCGTCGCACTGCTCTCGGTTCTTATGCCATCTATGTAGATCATGGGGTCGCACAATTGTCCACCGATGCCTCGAAGGGCGACTCGGTCAGCACCGAACCCAGTACCCGATACCTGTACCCCTGCGATGTTCCTGAAAAGATCTTCAGTCCTGAACGCTGATGATTCTTCAATCATATTGGGTGTAATGAAGTGGCCGAGCCCACGATTGAAACGTGCCACGAACCCGTTCCGTACGAGCGAGTGCTGTGTGATTGGGCGATTGAACTCGACGACGAGATCTTCGATCGCGAGCGCAAACGGCTGCATCCTGTATTCAAGTGTCATTTCTGCGCCTGCTCCCAGCTCGAATACTCCCGCAGCCATGGCACCATATCCGAGTGCATCCGCGAGCACGAGGAAGTCACCCGGGTCGGGGGATGTGAGCTCAAAGCCCCCGGCGTCATTTGTATAGGTCACGTCGATCGTATCGCCACCCTGACCCACGAGTACCATCTCCCCCAGCTGGATTCTTCGATCAGTCCCATTCTCCATCAGTATTCCTCTGATGGTTTGTGCACTCGCTGTCTCCGCGAGCGAAAGAGAAAAAATCGCCAGGAT
>DCAZ01000002.1:14899-22646 GCA_002313925.1 Gemmatimonadales bacterium UBA1120 | reverse complement strand
CAATCGATGAAATTCGTACCGATGAGAGGATCTCCCCCAATTCCAACACACGTTGTTTGACCTAATCCAGCAGTCGTTAACTGGAAAATAGCCTCATAGGTAAGCGTGCCTGATCGTGAGACGACGCCGATGGGTCCTTCTGCTACAATCTGACCGGGCAGTATCCCGACCTTTGATTTTCCAGGTGAGATAAGTCCCGGACAATTAGGTCCCAGAACACGTACACTTCGATCTCTTGCGAAGGCATGAGCTCGTGCCATATCTAGAACGGGTACTCCTTCAGTAATCGCGACAATTAGCTTTACACCCGCCTCCGCCGCCTCCAGTATCGCCCCCGCAGCAAATCTTGGTGGCACGTAAATAACTGAAGTATTCGCCCCCGTCTCGCTGACAGCCTCATCCATTCCATTGAAGATGGGTACGTTACTCCCTTTGGGTCCTTCAAAGGTTTGTGAACCCTTCCCGGGGGTCACACCTCCCACAACCCTGGTTCCGTATGCCATCATTTCGCGAGTGTGGAATGAGCCGTCTCGCCCAGTTATCCCCTGGACCACAACCTTGGTATCAGAGTTAATGAAGATCGCCACTATGCAGCCCCCGCTAACTCTACGGCCTTCTTCACCACCTCATCCATCGATGTGTAGGCGGAGAGACCAGCATCTTCAAGGATCTCTAGAGCACGGTCCTCATTTGTACCCGTAAGCCGAATAACAATCGGTAACTCAATGTCAATTTTCTCAATTGCTTCGATGATGCCGTTAGCCACGTCGTCACAGCGAGTGATCCCGCCAAAGATGTTAAAGAGAATGACCTTAACATTAGGATCAGATGTGATGATCTCTAGGGCGGCTACAACCTTATCCGGGTTGGACGAGCCACCAATGTCGAGGAAGTTCGCGGGTTTACCACGGTAGTACTTCACGAGATCCATCGTAGCCATGGCTAGCCCAGCACCGTTCACACAGCAACCGACCTCCCCATCAAGCTTCACGTAAGAGAGTCCTGCTTCACGCGCCTTCGTCTCTGAAGGCGGCTCCGAGGAGGTATCCCTCATCTCTGCTATGTCAGGTCGCCTGAAAAGCTCACTATCATCGATGCTCATTTTCGCGTCGATCGCTTTCACTTCCCCAGCAGGCGTAGTGATCAAAGGATTGATCTCAGCCAGCTTGGCACCTGAGCTTACAAAGGCATCATAAAGTTGTGCGATGATCTTCCTAGCCTGATCTGCAAGGTTCGGGTCATCATATAAGAAGCTAGCCAGCCAATAGGCTTGATGTGGGAGCATGCCGTAACGTGGATCAACGCTAAGCTTACGGATCGCGCTTGGACTGGTGCGGGCTACTTCCTCGATGTCGATCCCGCCTTCCGCCGAGACCATGAATGTAGCCGCCTGTGCCTTGCGATCTAGAAGAACACCAACGTAGGCCTCTGTATCAATATCCTCAGCAGGGGTGACCAAAACTTTATCAACCCGAAGACCATTGATATCCATACCGAGAATTTCTGATGCGTAATCCCTCGCCTCTTCGGGGTGTTCTGCCAACTTCACGCCCCCAGCTTTCCCTCTGCCACCCGAATGGACCTGAGCCTTGATAACTACTGTCCCACCATATTCCTTAGCTGCTACCTCAGCCTCCTCTGGGGTGCTCACAACCCGACCCGGTGGAACAGGGATACCGACAGACCGGAAGCGTTCCTTCGCCTGATATTCGTGTATATCCATAAGTTATGTGCTTGCTGTGCAAAGGGCGCCGAAGCTACCAAAGGTTAGTAGGCCGATCAACGCTGGAGCTCTTCTCCTAGAGGTAGATTCAGCGACGGTCTCTATTCAGTTGTTCCAAAAGTAAGCGCAGTTCTTCAAGAGCTTCTCCAAAGCCGCTCCAATCCCCCTCCTGAGCACGGGCTTCAGCCCTTTCCAGTAAATCAAGTGCGTCCGTAGACCAAGAGAGATCCCTAACCGAAGGACTCCTTTCTGCAGGTTGCTCCGCCTCAATGGACAACTGTTCAGGGATCACAAACCCCGCTAGTTCATTGATCGCCCCAGAGAGTTGTTCAGTCATAACCACTCGTCGACCATCACTTACGACGAAACGCCGTAGTTCCGGGATCGCGTCCGCTTCAGCTGCCAAGAAGACAGGTTCCATATACAATATCTGACTCCCAACGGGTACCACATGAAGATGTCCGGTCCAGACATCACTTCCACCCGTGCGCCATAAGGAGAACTGTTGCGATATCTCAGGATCTTGCTCAACCAGTGCTTCAATTTGCCGAGGGCCGGATATCTGATCTCCGACAGGAACATCAAATAGTACTAGGTCTGGAACTCCGTCCTGGTCCGTGCCGGCTGCCAAGATCGCCGTAAGATTCTGTCGACCGGCAGGCACGAACACCGTCGTCAAGTGAAAACGTGGCTCGTCTTCTCCTGGAAGCTTATAGATTCCGTATTCAGGCTGATATGGTACCGGATTCGTACCCTCAGCCAGTTCCTGGGGTGAAGCCCAGACATCCTGTTGGCCGTGGAATATGGGTGCTGTTTCCTGGTGATATCGGAGAAGTACGCGGCCTTGAAGGTTAAGGAACTCCCTAGAATACCGCAGGTGCTTTCGTGCCTCTTCTGGCATCTCAGTAATGGGCCTAAAGAGCCCCGGAAACGCGAGTTGATAAGCATCTAAGATTGGGTCATCAACCGGTATACGATAAAACATCACATCCCCTGTCACTCCATCCACAAGCACCTTTACTGAATTCCGCACGTACGTTAGATCGGAACCGAATGCCCCGAGATACTGCGTTGATGAGAGCGGAAAAGTCCGGCTTCCAATGAAGCCCTCAGTCATCCACATGACCCTTCCATTCGCAACTATAGGATAGGGTTGTTCGGGAATGAGAAGGAACGGAGCGATCGCCCGAATCCGGTCCGCCACTCGGCGACGGTAGATGAAATTGCTCTCACTATTCAGTTCTGACGAAAACAACAGGTTCCAATCCCGGAAGCGCCAAGCAAGTAGTCCTTTACGGATACCGGACCCCAATTCAATCCCTTTTGGGAAATCCACTCCTGGTACACCAAGTGTCCCGTCAAGAGCTTGGAACTGCTCAGCGCTTGGACTTACAACGGCATAATCCTGGGTTCGTGTACCGAAGAATACTTGTGAGAACTCAAGATCAAGTCCCTCAAGGGGCGAGGCACCGGCGGCGGCGGCAGGGGGAATTCCTGAGATCAGCATAGGGGGTCGACCCTCGGGAGTACGTGTAGATGCCAAACTTGCTACCGCCCCCATCCCTTCGAGATACCTCTCACGCAAAATGCGGTTTTGCCAATTTGGGTCTTGGATCCCGAGCGGTTCAATCTCCCGAACTGCCAACGCAACCGGGACAGGGCCCTCGGGGCCATCATACCGATCAATCGCAACAGTTCGGAAATCGTAGTAGGGGAAACGCGCTTCAAGCTCCCTGTACGTTGTTAATAGAGCGTCCGAACTCCAGACCGGTAGTCCAGAAAATTGCTGAGCTGCACTGACCCAATCGATGGCTGAATCGACTTCGTACTCGAACGACTTCCGTTCTAGCTCAGCTAACCCGAACCCATATCGTGTGAATTCAAGATTGAATTCTATATAAGGTGTTTCGGTCTCAAGTTCGTTTGGTTCAACCCGAAATCTCTGAATAAACCCAGGATACACTTGGCCAATCAGAACTACTCCTAGCCCGACCATAACTAATGAGCCGATCAGAGGCGCAATCTGTTTCTTCTTAGCACTCCACAATACCCCGACAGCTGACAAGCTGCAGATACCTGTGAGGGTCTGAAGAGTGGGTATCCGAGCTTGTGCATCGGTATAACCAAGAATCCCACTGACTCCAGAAGTGCCATTCAAAAAAAGCGCATAGCGCTCGAACCAAAACCGAACACCCATAAGCACCAGGAAGAACGCCAGTAGTATGGCCAAGTGAAGACGAGCACGATCCTCCGCGTGAAATTTGCCCCTACCCCACCGAATCGCTCCAGTCGCTGCATATCCCGCAGTAACAATTGAAAGCACAAGGAAATTGAGGATAAGGGCAAACATGAGAAAGCTGAGTAGAACCGGGAGCCAGAAGACGTAGAAACTGACATCATGAGCAAGAATTGGATCTATGATGCCCCACGGACTCGCACTGCTCAGGAGAAGCGCCTGGAGGCCGAGATTGTTTGGAACGCCAGCACCAAACCACAGCGCAAGAAGAGCTGAGATACCTAGGACACCCATGAGAACATAGCTTCGGGGGATCTGCTCTGAGATCTCTAGATTTCCAAAACGACGCTTGATCTGGATCCCTGTTAGCGTCGCTGCCACCACTCTCAGGTTTAGGAATACAAGCGAACCGACTCCAATACCCACACCAATGCGCACGCCCCACTCCCACACGACCCTTTTCCAGAAAACGCTGCTGTAACCCACTTGCGTATGCCACATAATTTCTACGTAGGCGTTCGCACCGAGGCTACAAAGAGTCGCAAGTGTACCCACTGCGAGGACGAGCATAATAACAAATGAGCCGCCACGAAGCGCAGAGAGAAGTGAGTTTGTACTAGGAGTAGGTGACATGTTCAGCGTTGGTTGTTCAAGTGAAAGGCACACCAGCCTGCGTGAGCCACTCGGCAATTTCAGTTCGAATCTCCATAAGACGGCTTTCGGATCGAGCTTCAAAGCGAGCCACGATCACTGGTTGTGTATTAGAGGCCCGCAATAGCGCCCAGCCATCCCCAAATAAGATGCGAACCCCATCTACACTGATCACGTCATATTTTTCCTTGAAGTAAACTAAAGCTTCGGATACAACGGTCCACTTCTGATCCTCAGTGACATCTATGCGGATCTCCGGTGTCGATCTGTATTCCGGGAAATCCGAGACCATCTCTGATAGTGTGCGTCCAGAACGACTGATGATCTCTATCAGCCGACATGCATTATATAGCGCGTCATCAAAACCGAGATAGTCATCCGCAATCATGATGTGACCTGATAGTTCTCCTGCTAAGAGAGCTCCGGTTTCTCTCATCTTATTCTTGATTAAGGAGTGCCCGGTTTGCCACATGATGGGCTCTCCACCAGCCTTCTCAAATAGCTCTGGAAGCACCTGGCTGCACTTAACATCGAAGATAAGCTTTTGACCCGGACCCCTCTTCTTCAGCAAATCAAGACCGAACAAGAGGAGGAGAATATCACCCCTGATGATCTGACCTTGATCATCGATAGCACCGATCCGGTCCGCGTCACCATCGAAAGCTACTCCAAGGTCGTGATTGCCTGATTCAACACTACGAATTAGGTCGATGAGATTATCATCAACTGTCGGATCGGGATGGTGATTCGGGAAAGTGGGGTCAGATTCACAAAAGAGCGGCGTCACTTCGACCCCAATCGCCTCTAGCAGTCGAACAGCCAGGATTGACCCGGTACCATTCCCACAGTCAACGGCTACCCTCATGGGTCGCTCCAAATTAAACCGACCAGCTATATCATCCACATAACGGTCAAGCACCGTAACCCGTTCGTACCCACCTGAGCCGCTAGTGAAGTCTGACTCGTCGATGGAACGCAGGAGATCTTGGATAGCATCTCCGTAGAGTGAGCTACCACCATGAGTCATCTTGATCCCGTTCCATTCGGGCGGATTGTGCGAACCCGTAATCTGGACCCCTGCATCCGCACCGAGCGTCACTTCCGACCAGTACAGCACGGGAGTCGGGACGGTGCCAACGTCGACCACATCTACACCTGCAGAACGGATGCCTGCGATCAGACCGTCCGCTAGAGACGGTGAGGTAAGCCGATTATCGTAACCCACTGTAACTGTGGGTGACCGCGAGCTGCTGTCTAGGCGCACACGTGACCCAAAAGCCCGTCCGACCGCCTCGGTGACCTCAGCATCCAAATCCTCTCCGACGATACCTCGGATGTCGTATTGTCGGAAAATATGTGATTTCATTAGGGCCCTTGGCCTATCAGGCCACCGCCAAAAGTTCCGAGACCTTCAATACTCGCCCTCGCGAACTCTAGGGCTCCGCTCGGGAGTATGCCGATGTACAGAATGAGGCCTACGCTCACTAGTAACGCGAAGCGCATGGGAAGGGGTACGATAATGCGGTTATGTTGCCCATCCGTCTCTGGGTCTTTCATCCACATGACCCAGGCAACGCGCAGATAATACCAGTAGGATACCACGGTGGTGAGCACAAGAATAACCGACAGAGTCCAGAGGTCCGATTCTGCGGCACCCAGCAAGAGATAAATCTTCCCCATGAACCCACCGGTACCTGGGAACCCGGCCAGGGATAGCAGGAAGACCGTGAGAAAAACACCGAGCAGCGGCTGGGACCAGCCAAGGCCCACGTAATCATCAATGTACAGTCGCTCTTCAGAGTGGTGAGAGACACTCATAACGATCGCGAATGCGCCAATGTTCATGAGTGTGTAGACAAGAAGATAGAAGAGCATCCCAGCGGCCGCGGTCTCGTTCGCTGCAGCAATTGCGACAAGCAGATATCCGGCGTGCGCAATGCTTGAATACGCGAGCATGCGCTTGATGTTCGTCTGCACTAAGGCGATGAGGTTCGCTCCGACCATTGTGATTGCTGCAAGCCACCACAAGATCGGATACCAGAGCGCATATATGGAGTGGTCGCCGAAGCCAACCATGAAGACTCTAAGGAATGCGACAAATCCAGCAGCCTTGACCGCCGCTGACATCCAAGCGGTAACCGGGGCTGGAGCGCCCTCGTAAACGTCGGGAGTCCACATATGGAATGGGATGGCCGATACCTTGAATGCAAAACCAATAGTCAACAGAGCAACAGCAGCAGAGAGAAGGCTACGAGAGGCTTCTCCACTCGATATAATTTCCCCTATAACCGCTACATTCGTGCTCCCGGTAGCTCCATAAACCAGCGCAATCCCATAGAGTAAGAATCCGGTAGAAAAAGCCCCCAGGAGGAAGTATTTCAATCCGGCTTCTGCAGATTTTCTGTCTCGCCTATTGAAAGCCGTTAAAGCATACACTGCGATCGACATCACCTCGAGGCCAAGAAAAACTACGATGAGGTCACGCGCACCAACCATGAACATCATGCCCGCAGTTGCGAAAAGGATCAGGGCGTAGAACTCACCAGCCTGAAGCCGCTGTCTGTACACGTAAGCGAACGAAATCAGAATTCCTAGCACCGCCGCTAGTAAGAAAATCCAGTTGGAAAAAAGTCGGAATCGGTCCACGGCGATCATCGAGTTCACACCAACTTCTGTGACGCCATAGAGCCACGCATTAGCTACAGCCGCCGCAAGAAGGCTTAAGAGTGCCAACCATCCCAGATCGTCAGACCTCCCAGGCTCGAGTTCGCCTTCTACTGCCAAATGGGCCTCTCTATACCTCCCAGTGACGCCCACTATCAGAATGACCATCCCGGAAACACACAAAATGATCTCTGGAAGGAGAGCCCATACATAGTGAAGCTGTCTGCTAAAATCGATGATCATTTCTATTCTTGACCACCGTCGACAACTTGGGGCTCATTTGCCTCATCTTCGACTCTAGCTTGATCCTCAAGAATCGCTTCATCTAACCGCTCAAGAACCACCTGAACGCTGGGTTCCATCCGGTCCAGTAAGGGTGTCGGATTCCATCCTATCCAGATCATGAGCGCGCAAAGAGGCGCGAGGATCACAAGCTCACGTTTGGATAGATCCTCGATTTCCCTGTTCTCCTG
>DCAZ01000002.1:0-14507 GCA_002313925.1 Gemmatimonadales bacterium UBA1120 | reverse complement strand
AAAATTACCCCAAGTGTAGCTACCAACGTCAAAATTTTATGGGTTTCGAAAGCCCCGAGCAGAGCGAGGAATTCTCCAATGAAACCACTCGTACCCGGTACCCCGATCGATGTAAGAGCAGTGATGACGAACGCTGTCGCAAACCATGGTGCAACCCTAGCGATGCCTCCGAATTCTTGGATCTCCCGGGTGTGGCGGCGCTCATAAAGCATGCCTAGCAACAGAAAGAGCGCGCCAGTACTGATCCCATGCGAGATCATGACGATAAGCCCACCCTGCAGGCCATTTAAATTCAGTGCAAAAACTCCTAAGACAACGAAGCCCATGTGAGCAACTGAAGTATAAGCAACGAGCTTCTTGGCATCGGACTGTACTGCAGCTACGCAGGCTGTGTAGATAATTCCAATCACAGCGAGAGCCAGCATGGTAGTAACAACCACCGGGTGTTGAGCAGCAATCGGGAAGAGTGGGAGCAGAAACCGCAGAAAACCGTATGTGCCCATCTTGAGCAGTACAGCAGCTAGGATAACAGAACCAGGTGTCGGAGCTTCTACGTGAGCGTCAGGAAGCCATGTGTGAAACGGGAATACCGGAACTTTTACCGAAAATGCAAGAGCGAAGGCACCAAAGAGCCAGAGTTGTTCCGTACCACTCAGAGGTACTTGAAGAAGATTACTGTACGCGAATGTCGGGGCACCTATGAACATTTTCGCGCGATATGCGAGGTACAGAATTCCCACGAGCATCAGAAGGGATCCTAGTGCCGTGTACAAGAAGAACTTAATCGCGGCATAGATGCGTCGTGCACCACCCCAGATACCGATGATGAAATACATCGGTACGAGCGTGAGTTCAAAGAAGACATAGAACAGGAAGAGGTCTGTAGCCAAGAAAACTCCAACAACACTCGCCTGAAGGATCAGCATCAGAGCATAGAAGGGGCGTTGTCTATCTTGGATGTAGTTGAAGGATGCGAGGATTGAGATCGAAGCACTGAACGTTGTCAGCATCACCATGAAAAGGCTGATGCCGTCTATCCCTAGGGAGTAGCTCACACCCCAGGACTCAATCCAGGGAGTCGCGCTTTCCATCTGCATCCCACCCACTGTGGGATCGAATGCCCACCAAAGCCCAAGGCTGAGGATAAGAACAACGGCTGACCACCAGAATGCCACATGTTTCACGCGTTGCTCATCAGCCCACAGCACAGGTATGATGCCAAGAATTGGCATCCAGATAAGCGTGTGGAGCACCCAGTCGGAGTAGCCGACGAAGTCGAGTAAGGTCGTCATCAAAAGACTGACACACCTAGAATGATGAGTGCTCCAATCGTTAATACAAAAGCATACATGTTTACTGTTCCAGTCTGAAACATGCTCACGACGAAGCCGAGGGCTCGAGCAGCCCAACCGACACCGTTGACTACTCCATCAATGACTTTGGCATCGATCACCTTCCAGCAGAAGCGAGAGCTTTTTATCAGGGGTTGGACGATTAGGCGGTCGTAAATTTCATCGACGTACCACTTGTTATACAGGACCTTGGAAAAACCACTAAGCTCAGTATCTTCCGCCGGCACCTTCACGTTCTGCCGTCTCAAGAATTGGAAGGATGCCAGCACCGTCACGAGCGCGAGCGTCGTTGATACCAATGCCCAGGTAACTTCTCCTCCCCCGAATGGTGCCTGTTCTGCGACCTCGCCGAGATTGAGTTCCTGAATATGGTGAGCTTGTTCCGTTATCGGTTCGAGCCAATCGTGGAGCCACTCTCCGGTCAGGGGGCCAAGCCCCATAAAAGTCTCACGAAGTGCTTCTGGCACATTGATCCAGCCAGCCACCACCGAGAAGAGCGCTAAGGCTATAAGCGGTATCCACATTACTGGCGGAGATTCACGCAGGTGCTTCACTTCTTCGACACCCGTACGACTCGCGCCATGAAAAGTCATGACCATCATCCGGGTCATGTAAAACGCAGTTAAGATCGCTGCTACCAGAGCGATAACCCAATATACCTGGTAAAGCATAGGGTACGGTGCCTTAGCGGCTCCCCCAAAAGCCGCAGTCTGCCAAATAATCTCATCCTTCGAGAAAAAACCAGCAAAAGGCCAAATGCCTGAGATCGCAAAAGTGGCAACCCACATGGTGACCCAGGTGATAGGCATGAAGGCCCTTAACCCTCCCATGTTCCGCATATCCTGTGGGTCTTGATGGTTGTTTGTTCGGTGCAAAGAGCGATGCATCGAATGAATCACTGCACCGGCACCAAGGAATAGGAGGGCCTTGAAGAAGGCATGGGTCATAAGGTGGAAAATTCCTGCAGCGTAGGCCCCAACACCTACACCGACGAACATGTATCCAAGCTGTGATACGGTGGAATAAGCCAGAACTTTCTTGATGTCATTCTGCTTGAGAGCGATCGTGGCCGCGAACAAGGCAGTAAGGACCCCTACCCCAGCAACGGTAGCGCTAGCAATCGGTGACAGAGCATAAAGCACGGACGACCGAGCAACGAGATACACACCCGCGGTGACCATCGTGGCGGCATGGATCAGAGCTGAGACGGGTGTCGGGCCCGCCATAGCATCCGGGAGCCACACATAGAGGGGAATTTGTGCGCTCTTACCAGCGGCACCCAGAAACAGGAAAAGGGTAACGGCCGTCACCAACCCACTTCCGTATTCCAAGTCGGCTGCCTGGGAGAATAACGGAACGAAGTCCAGGGTACCGAACATTCCGAATAGCAGAAACATCGCAATCAGGAAACCAAAATCCCCTATTCGGTTGACGATAAACGCCTTCTTACCAGCATCCGATTTCTCACGATCACTAAACCAGAAGCCGATCAGCAGATATGAGCAGAGCCCCACACCCTCCCACCCGACGAACATGAGCGGATAGCTCGCACCCATGACTAGTACGAGCATGAAGAAGATGAATAAATTCAGGTAAGAGAAGTACCGAGGGTATCCAGCGTCGTCACGCATGTAGCCAACGCTAAATAGGTGTATCAAGAAGCCAACACCCGTTACGATCATAGTCATCAAAATGGACAGTTGATCGAGTTGGATTGCCGCCTCAACCGTGAACGCACCAGTTGCTATCCACGTCCAGTACTCAATGACATGTGGATCATGTAGCTCAACGCTGAGCATCCGTGCGAAGTTCACGGATGCGATAAGGAATGCCACAAGCATCACACCGGGGGCCACATAGCTAGGTAGCGTATGTGTCGCGGGTAAATGATCGCCCTCGCCCAGGTCCAGTTCACCACCTAATCGCACCGCACTCGCAGAAGCCTGAGCATGTCTTAAAGCCAGCGCACCATTGATAAGAAAGCCGATCAGTGGAAGCAGAATGATGAGGCCAGGAAAGAACGGCTGAAACTGTGTTGCGGTCTCAACCGTTTCCTGTACGCCAACGCCAAGAGCGTTGTACATCGGACCTACCACCTCAGGAGTTTGAAATTGTCCACGTTAACCGTTTCATAGTGGCGGAAGACTGAGATGATGATTGCCAAACCAACCGCAGCCTCTGCAGCCGCCACTGTCATCACAAAGAATACGAATACTTGGCCGTCGATCCCCATGAGACGGGAGAAGGCTATGAACGCTAGATTTACTGCGTTGAGCTGGAGTTCAATGCAGAGAAACATGATGATCGCGTTCCTGCGTACGAGGACACCGAACGTTCCAAGCACAAAGATCATCGCGCTGAGGACAAGTGCTTCAGTAATCACCGGCCACCCTTTTTAGCGAGCACAAGTGCACCCACAATCGCTACCAGAAGAAGGACTCCGGTAATCTCAAAAGGTACGACATACGTGGTGTACAGCGGCTGCGCGATCGCCCCAACAGCACCGTGCTGCGCAAGAGCTGCATCAATCGCTCGACCACCCGCTGTCGGCTCAGTGATTGCGTTCTCACCAAATTGTCGTACTAGGACCCCTGCCATTAATCCAATAATCACAAACGATAGTAGGGAGAATGCACCCCCCTTCAGATCCCGCTGATAGTCGTGGCCGAGGTTGAGAAGCATGATTACAAATAGGAAAAGAACCATGATCGCACCCGCATAGACGATCACCTGAATTGCTGCTAGAAAATGCGCTTCGAGTAGGACGAAAATACAGGCCAGGCTTGCCAGGGTGGCCACCATGTAGAGAAGGCTCCCTACGGGACTCTTCGCCCATACAACACCGAGCGCGCCGCCGAGCGCGACCGCAGCGAAAACATAGAACAGAACCTCGATCATGGCTGGGTTACTCTGAGCTAGGATCGGATGGATCCCAAAGCAGCGTCGTAGGGTGATCCTGCTCCATCAAACGATCCAGGTCATACACGAACCGGCTCCGAGTGTACTCGGCATTCTCAAAATGCTGTCCTACATGGATTGCTTCGACCGGGCAAACCTCCTGGCACATCCCACAGAAAATGCATCGGAACTCATCGATCTCGTACACAATCGGATAACGATTTCCCTGATCGTCCTCACCACCTACCAGGCGGATACAATTGGCAGGACAGACCGTGGGACACAGGCCACAAGCTACACATTTGGGTCGTCCATCAGCGTGCACTTCCATACGGTGTGTACCACGCCACCGAGGACTCAGGTCGGTCGGCTCTTCCGGGTACTGTTGGGTAACTTTCGATGGGTTCACTAAGTGTCTGAAAGTTAGGGCCATCCCGCTTAGAGCTGCCCTCAAGTACGATGTGTCTTCCGGATCCGGCCGGTTCATAACCTTTACTGAGATCGCCATACTTACGTACCTCTAGTCCCCCGCAGTAGCGGGCTGAGAGATGCCTGTAATCGATACTTTTTGCCGACTCTGGCCCGCAGCGCCGATAATCGTTCGCCCACGATCCAGGAAAAATACGAATCCCGCAGTCGCGACCCCACTGACAGCGGTCAAAGCGAGTCCGTAGGAAAACCCCCAACGAATTCCCACTTCGTCGAGCACGAGAATCGTACCACCTATTAACATCGCATAAGCAAGCGCTGTCGGGAGCATAACTTTCCAGCCTAACGCCATGACCTGGTCATAGCGAAACCGCGGAAGAGTCCACCGGATCCAGATATACAGAAGCATGAAGAACGATGTCTTGATTGCAAAACCACCAAATGTGAGAACTGTTTTCCACCAAGCCGGATTCGCTAGGACTATGACTCCATCCTGAGTAAATCCCCTGATGAGTTGCCCCTCATGCCAGAATGCGTCATCCCAGGTACCGGGAAGGTCCCAACCACCAAGGAAGAGAGTCGCCATAAGCGCAGAGGCCGTCACCATGTGGCCAAACTCGGAAATCATAAAGGCCGAGAACTTCATAGCTGAGTACTCAGTGTGATAACCAGTCACGAGTTCCGACTCAGCCTCTGGCATGTCGAATGGAAGTCGGTTGGTTTCCGCAAACGCTGAGATCACAAAAAGAATGAAGGCCAGTGAAAGTGGGAAAGCGAACCACATACCGAGCTGCTGCTGCTGCCAAACCACCTCGGTCAATGTGACATTACCCGACATCATGAGTACGGTGATGAGGGAGAGTCCTAGAGCAACTTCATAACTCACCATTTGCGCCGAAGCCCTCAGTCCTCCGAGAAAAGCATACTTGTTATTAGAGGCCCAGCCACCCAGTACCACGCCGTAAACGGCGAGTGAGCTGAAGGCCAGTACATATAGTATCCCAATCGGAACATCGGCTATGATCATGTCGACAATGCCTGCGGGAGTTGGCAGCGGGGCAGCAATCGGGATCACGGCGAATGTCATGAGAGAAGGAACCAGAACGAACATTGGTGCCAAGACGAAAAAAGCCTTAGAAGCCGTGGCGGGCAGCGTTTCCTCCTTAAGGAGGTTCTTTATTCCATCAGCCACTGGTTGAAGCAAGCCGAATGGCCCGACCCGATTGGGACCTCGGCGGTCCTGAATCCAAGCTGATACCCTTCGTTCCGCGAGAGTGCTATACGCGACTACCAAAACTAAGACCCCAAAGATGATCGTGACTTTGAGGGACATGGCAATGAGCGCCCAAGGACCCGAGATCGGCTGGAGAGACTCCATCAGTTCAGCTCTCCGAAAGCACGTAGGTTTCGTTCACAACCGCTCCCCGGATCCCTATGTCCTGGTAGGTAAGCCCGGCGAATG
Organism: Gemmatimonadales bacterium UBA1120; assembly: GCA_002313925.1. Classification (GTDB taxonomy): domain Bacteria; phylum Gemmatimonadota; class Gemmatimonadetes; order Longimicrobiales; family Gaopeijiaceae; genus UBA1142. Next base: position 8,366 of record DCAZ01000002.1, on the reverse strand, counting down.
CCTCAACTCGGCGCGCAAGACCCGAAAATGCATCAGCCGCACTACGCGGAGCATCCCCATTGTTCAATTCCGCTGCGAGCGCACCCAAAATCAGCCAAGCGGGCCTAGCCATGCCAGACGGCTCTAGCGCAGGGGAAAATCGCTGTACCCGGCGCGCTATATTCGTAAAACTCCCTTCCTGTTCTGCGAAGGTAGTCAACGGAAATACGAAGTGAGCATTCGATGCTGCGGGACTCTGTTGATCACCGAGATACACAAACAACCCAGCCTCTCGCCCGAAATCTTCCGCCTGATCGGAGAGTTCATCTCCCATGATGATAACGATACCATCATACTTAGCGATGTCCTCAAGACCGCCGGCAGCTTGGTCATCTCCGACCCGTGTGAACCCAATTAACTCGGCACCATTAGTGTTTGGTGCGAGGTCTTTCCGCCGTGCGAGCGTTGGAAAGCCCTTGAGGACAACCTCTTCTTCTACGCGGACCGAACGATAGACCATATCCCCACCTCCGAGCGCACCTACCAGCTCCGCCAGAGTACCAAGGTCTTCGTTCGACGCGAAGGGTGTAGCTACCGCCTTGACCCGCCCTTCCCCCATAACACCAACATGCTGAAGCAACTGCTCTAGGGCATCTCTCCATTTCATAGGCCCAGCAGCCCCGTCCAGAGTGCGGACCGAAGGATCTTCTAATCGGATACCTCGGTTCATCCATTCGTGGTTGTGGCGACCGTAGTCACACATCCACCAACCATTGACCTCAAGATTTTCCCGGGGCTTGATGCGCTGAATCAAGTTGTCTCGTGTATGAAGTTCTATGTTGCAACCCTGTGAACAGCTAGGACAAATTGAGGGGGTGTGCTCAAGATCCCAAGCCCGAGCTTTATAAAGAAATTCCTTCGATACCAACGCTCCCACCGGACAAATATCAACGATATTTCCATGCCAGTGTGTTCCCTCTAAGCCTTCTTCAAAAAAGGTATCGATCACGGATCTATTACCGCGCTCGACCACAGTGAGCCGCTCGTCCTGCTCGACCTCGTTCATAAAGCGCACACAACGTGTGCACATAACGCACCGATCTCCGTAGAAAAGAACGTCTCCTCCAAAGTCGTCTCTTCCGAACACGCGCTTCGGCTCTTCCGAACGCCCATGCGCCCTGCCCTCGGCATGAACGTAGTCCTGCAGGTCGCACTCTCCCGACATATCGCAGATCGGGCAGTCTAATGGATGATTTACTAGATAGAACTCGAGCACTCCCGCGCGATTCCCAACTGCTTGCTTTGACTCGGTATGTACTATCTGGTCTTCCATCACTGCCGTCACGCACGATGGCATAGACTTTGGAGCACCCTCAACCTCTACGAGGCAGAGACGGCACATCGCCGGTGATGACATGCCCGGGTGATAACAGTAGTGTGGGACCTGCTTCCCAATCTTCTTAGCAGCCTCGAGAATTGTCGTACCACGAGGGACACTGACTTCCTGGCCATCGATGGTGAGCGTGACAAGTTCTGCCATTAGGCAGCTCCAGCCTGATCACCACGTCGGATGAGTTCGAGATAGTCGTCTCTGAACTTGTTTATAGACGATTGGACCGGTGCTGCTATGGAGTCCGAGAGCACACAAATCGTTGTGCCGACCATCTGCTCTGTCATCTCCATCAGCGTGTCTAAGTCTTCCTCGGTCCCTTGGCCTTTTTCAATTCGGCGGAGAATTCTTGCCGTCCATGCTGAGCCTTCCCGGCATGGCGTGCACTGTCCGCAGGATTCATGTGCATAGAAGTCAACCATGCGACGAATCTGTTTCACGATGTCTGCCTTGTGGTCCATTACGATGACGGAAGCACATCCAAGCATCGTGCCTACTTCTACACACCCTTCGTAGTCTAACTCACAATTACGAGCATCTTCCGCGTTAATCAACGGAACGGAAGAACCCCCTGGAATTACAGCCTTAAGGCGATTTCCGTCCCGTATACCGCCGCAGACGTTCTCTATCAAGTCAATGAGTGGGAAGCCTAGCGGAAGTTCATAATTACCCGGCTTCCGTACGTGGCCACTTACACAGAAAAGCTTCGTCCCAGGCGACTTCTCAGTGCCCCATTGTCGGTACCACTCACCACCGTTCAGGACAATGTGCGGTACTGTCGCAAGCGTCTCGACGTTGTTGATTGTCGAAGGCATACCAAAGACACCCACAGCTGCAGGAAACGGAGGCTTAACCCGAGGCTCTCCGCGGTCACCCTCGAGCGAGCTCATCAAGCCGGTCTCTTCTCCGCAGATGTAGGCCCCGGCACCTTGGTGAACAGTGATATCTATCGTCGTCCCTGTACCAAGAATGTCCTCACCAGCATATCCCTTCGCATAGGCGTCTTCGACGGCCCTGGCTAGGATCTGGTTAACCTCGAAAAATTCTCCACGGCTATATATGTAGACGTGCTGGGCACGTATCGCGTAGGCCCCGATCAAGCATCCTTCAATGAGTTGATGGGGATCCCATCGCATTAACTCACGGTCCTTAAAGGTGCCCGGCTCGGATTCATCTGCATTGCAAAGCAAATAGTGAGGTCGAGTCGGTTCCTTCGGCATAAATGACCACTTTATTCCAGTCGGGAATCCTGCCCCACCCCTCCCCCGAAGACCTGACGCCTTGATCTCGTCAGTAACTCCGTCAGGCTCTAAGGCTAGAGCCTTCTCTAGGGCCTTATAACCGCCACGTTCTACGTATGTGTCGATACGACGATGTGCAGGGTCCCCGAAGTACTTACTAATGACTCTGACCTCTAGGTCTGAGACATAGGGATACGCCATCAGGCGCTTTCCTTTACCTGGGCTCGGAGGTGCTTGACAATCTCCGGTATATCAGCAGGCGTAACATTCTCGAAGTAACGTGAGTTGATTTGCACGCACGTAGGAAACCCACATGCGGCGAGGCACTCAGCCTCTATAACAGTGAAATCACCATCTTCCGAAGTTTCTCCAAGCTCGGTGCCCGTACACTCTAGGAACGCTGCCAACACCTCATCCGCACCACACAAGTTACAGGAGATATTCGTACAGACCTGTACGAGATGTCGACCGACAGGGCGCTTGTTATACATCGTATAGAAAGTCGCCACACCCCTAACATATGCCGGAGAAAGGTCGAGTAATTCAGCGACACGGTCCATCGACTCAGGGCTCACGTGCCCTCTGAGTTCCTGAACCATTGAAAGCACTGGAAGCAGCGCTGCTCGTTTTTTCGGATACCGGGTAAGAATTTTCTTGAGGCGTTCCTGATATTCTCCCTCGAACAGCTCGGCCTCAGGGTTTTTCTCAATCAGCATATAGGGCATCGTTGCTGAAACCGACGAGTGTCCCCCATGTAGGGGGCGCTCCCCAACAAAGTCCTCACCCCTTATTTGCTCCTCTGTAAGGTCAAACTCACCGGTATTTCCGGCCCAACCCGGATTCTTGAGAGGCACGTCACTCATCGGTCGATCTCCCCGAGCACGATGTCCAGACTTGCGTTGATCATGATGAGGTCGGAGACGAGGTGCTCCTCTGCAAGCTTCGGGAGCACTGATAGGTTCACGAAAGAAGGTGGGCGGATCCGCCAACGCACGGGCTTTGTTCCACCTTCTTCTGCAACGATATACATACCGAGTTCTCCTTTTGAACCCTCGATTGCCATGTAGCAGTCACCCTCAGGGGCCGGTATCCCCTCGGTGATAAGCTTGAAGTGGTGGATCATACTCTCCATGTCGGACATGCAATCCGTCTTGGAGGGCAGAGAGATGTTCGGGTCTTCAACATCAATCGGGCCACCGGGTAACCGCTCTAGTGCCTGCCGGAGCAAAGAGACACTCTGCCGCATTTCTTCCATCCTACACAGATAGCGGTCATAACAGTCTCCGTGTTTCCCGACAGGGATCTCAAAATCATATGTCTCGTAGTCATAGTAGGGTTGGTCTTTGCGGACGTCGTATTCCACACCGCATGCTCGAAGATTCGCACCAGTGAATCCGGAATTGATCGCCTCTTCGGCACTGATCGCCCCCACACCTTGACTGCGCCCAATATGGATCTGGTTCCTGGTCAGTAGGCGATCGATCTCATCGAGCGTGTTCAGAAACGTATCGATGAAGTCCTGCAACCCGTCGGTCCACCCCTCTGGTAGATCAGCCATCATGCCACCGACTCGGGTCGCCGAGGTCGTGATCCGCGCACCGGTAAAAGCTTCGTGAAGCTTGTAGATACGTTCCCGCTCCTGGAACGCGTAAAGGAACGGGGTAAACGCTCCGACGTCGATCGCTGTCGTACCAAGCCAGAGCAAGTGACTAAAAATCCGGTCTATTTCCATGCAGATCACCCGCACGACCTTACACCTTTCGGTGACCTCTATCTCCATGAGCTTCTCGACCGCCATGACGTACGCGCAGTTGTAGATCAGAGGCGCTAGGTAATCTATGCGGTCAGTCAGCGTGACGATCTGATTCCAGGTGCGGTATTCACCAAGTTTCTCAAAAGAGGAATGCAGGTACCCGATATGCGGGATAACACGCTTTACCGTTTCCCCATCTAGTTCACAAACGAGTCGAAGTACACCGTGTGTTGCTGGGTGCTGCGGCCCGATATTGATCAACATGTTCTCGGTACCGAGGTCAGGCTCTGGCATATCGAAGGGCAATATCGGGCTGTCCACCACAGAGCCATCAACTCCCATCTCTGGGTTACGACCGACATTGAATTCCACAGTCCTCTTACTCATCGGAAATCTCGCTACCCATCCCCATCCTTCGTCCCGATGATCGGGGCTGCCTGCTGCGGGTCACGTCCAAGGTCCATTTCTTCAGCGATGTATGAGTGTTCCACTGACTGATCGAGTGCTCGACGTGTCTGCTCCGCGCGTGAAAACCGACCCCTCAATGGGAAATCCTTTCTCAGAGGATGTCCTTCCTCATAGTCATGCGGCATTAGAATACGCCGGAGGTCAGGGTGTCTACGGAAAGTCACACCAAACAGGTCATAGACTTCTCGTTCGAGCCAGTTGGCGGCGCTCCAGAGTTCTACGATTGAATCAATTTCCAAGCCATCGAGCGGGAGCTCACAACGAATTCTCAGCGCACGCTTGTGAACTGTTGAGAATAGCTGATAGACGACATCAATTGGGCGCCCTGCCCCATAATCGACTGCAGTGATATCAGAGATCATATCATACTGGTGGTCCTGATCATCACGAAGCCAGTGTAAAACCTCTAGATTACGCGCTGAATCAATCCAAACGACGTGTTGTGTACCCGCGGACACCCGATGACCTGATACCGAATCTCCAAATCGCAACAAGAGCGCAACAACCGAGGGATGGCCATCCGGATCATCTATCCTGCCATCTGCACTACCCGTTGATCTTTCTGAGAGGTGCGGACCCTCCTCTACGGCATCAAGGCCCGCCTTCGTTTCATCGAGCGTCACGGGATCAGCTCTTCCGGAGACTCTTCCGTAGCTCCTGATTCTTTGTTCGAGAGTTCCTCTTGCTGAGTCGAGTTACCGAATGGTCCGGTGAGCCCAACTACCTGGGCATCGTTCGCATGGGGTCGGGCTACCGAACTTGGATCCTCAGCACGGTGTTCGAAGTGCCTAGAAAGTGATTCCTCTCTTATCTTCTCCTGGATCATCATCAGCCCGTAGATCAATCCTTCCGGGCGGGGCGGACAGCCTGGAACATAGACGTCGACTGGAATGATCGTGTCTATGCCTTGGACCATAGAGTAAACATCAAATACGCCCCCAGAACTCGCGCACGCTCCCATTGAGACACACCACTTCGGCTGAGGCATCTGGTCCCAAATCCGTCGAAGCACCGGAGCTAGCTTATACGGCACTCTGCCAGCGCAGATCAAAACATCAGCCTGACGTGGACTGAATGACATCCGCTCCATACCGAACCGGGCTAAATCATAATTGGAAGCAGCAGACGCCATCATCTCAATCGCACAGCACGCGGTACCAAATGGCATTGGCCACAAGGAGTTACGTCTACTCCAGTTGATAATCCAGTCGACCTTGCTCGTGAGGAAGGTAGGGCTAGCATCGCCGAACATTCCTCCGGTTACAGACGACGTTCCACCCCCAGGCAGCACGTCCCTTAATCCCATTCGAGCCCTCCCTTCTTCCACTCGTATAGAAGGCCAACCGCAAGAACGACCACAAACAGTGACACCGCAACAAAAGCGCTCCAACCCAATTCACGCATTTGGACAGCCCACGGTATCAGAAAGATCGTCTCTAAATCAAACACGATAAAGCTGATCGCGACCATGTAGAATTTTACACTGAAACGGGCTCTGGTATCCCCTAAGGGAATCATGCCGGACTCGTAGGGCATGAGCTTTTGGGGTGTCGGCCGATGCGGGTTCAAGATGTGTGATGTGACCACCATCCCGATCGCATTAACGACGGAAATGCCGAAGAGCAGAAGGAGGGGGAGGTAAGCTCCCGACATGACTCAACTTATGTTTGTGAAATTGTTCACTAAGTGTTGAGAAAAGGTATCCGAGACGCCGCTTGAGTGTCAACTGGACACGGCATGATTTGGTAGTATTTCCACTTGATTTGCACGATCTTCAGGCACTCGTATATCTTGGGCGCCGCATCCTCGGGGACGAAGCCTTCCCGGCTCCCTGCCCCGCTGATCTCAAACACCGTGAGTGCTAAGCGTCCAGATGTCAATTAAAAGTGATAAGTGGATCCGTAGGATGTGTGAGAATCATGACATGATCGACCCGTTCGAGCCCCGTCAGGTCCGTGATGGCAATATCTCCTACGGTCTCTCCTCCTACGGATACGACATCCGTATATCATCGGAATTCAAGGTTTTCACGAACGTCCACAACTCCATTGTAGATCCGAAGAATTTTGACGACCGCTCCTTTGTAGATATTGAGGGGCCCGAGTGCATCATACCACCTAACTCATTTGCGTTGGCGCGCACGGAAGAGTACTTCCGGATACCGAGAGACGTGCTGGTTGTCTGCGTTGGCAAATCGACTTACGCGCGGTGTGGTCTGATTGTGAATGTTACTCCGCTTGAACCTACATGGGAGGGATATCTCACACTTGAAATCTCGAACACAACGCCCTTGCCGGCTAAAGTCTACGGAAGAGAAGGTATCGCGCAGCTCCTCTTCTTTGAGGGTGACGAAGAACCAGAGACAGCTTACGCAGATCGGCAGGGGAAATACATGGAACAGACTGGAGTAACCCTGCCTAAGATGTGAGTCGAAGGGCTCTTAGTGTGACCTCAGAATAGCTCTGAATCCAGTGCATCAAGATGGAGGCGGAAGATCAATATCGAGCCCGGTGGTATGCTACCCTTTCCGCTATTTCCGTAGCCGAGTTCTGGAGGAACCACAATCCTCCGGGTTCCTCCTACCCGCATACCGGTAACGCCTTCGTCGAATCCGGGGACTACGCCCCCACTGCCTAATGTGAAAGAATATGTCCCCGCATCAAATGTTGCAGCATTCGATAATACACCGGTATAAGTAACAGTTGCGATATCTCCGGCAGTCGCTGTCTTTCCCGTCCCCAACTCAATCTCTTCTATATAAAGACCCGTGGCAGTTCGGGTCATTGCAGAGAGATCAATACCGAGGGAAGCGGCGAAGTCAGTCTCTTCAATTACCTCGGGGGCAAACGGCTCACCACAACTCGCTACTAAGAATCCCAGGAGAAGCACACATAGCCCGAGGTCGCTGTTGTGAAGGTGATCTCTCACTCTTATAACTCCTAGTCCAAGTCAATGAGTCGCATTTCGAGGATCAGAGCAGATCCTCCCAGGATCTTGCCAATAACAGGCACACCCTACTGGGCAGTGCTGAAGTGAGCAAGCATAGATAGAGGGACTCTTCTTGATTGATACTGGGGCGGGAGGGTTCGAACCTCCAACCTCCTGGTTAACAGCCAGGCGCTCTGCCAATTGAGCTACACCCCATCTGTTCTGTGTTGTTCTACTGAGCCCGCATACGATATCCATACCAAGAGCAGATCTACTTGAATGGCAATAAAATGGCCGCGATTCTTTAAGGAATCGCGGCCATCTCGCCAGCTGGATATCTTCAGCTACACGAGTATCTCGCGCTCCCGGTAGGGATTAGAGTTGGTATTCTGACAGTCCTTTATGTTCGTCATACGCCAAGTGTGGTTCGGTGTCGTTAAGCCGTCAATCCCAACCCATCCACCAAGGAGAGATCTCACTTCCTAACCCAGTGATTTAAGCGCTGCAACCGTTGATCGGACATGCTCAGCACTACTCTCAAGTGCCGCGCGTTCCTCTCCATCAAGTTCTACCTCAATAACCTGCTCAATTCCATTTTCACCGAGCA
>DCAZ01000093.1 GCA_002313925.1 Gemmatimonadales bacterium UBA1120 | reverse complement strand
GACTATAGGTCAATGGACTGTTGCAAGCCAACTATCATACCAAGTCCATCCACTCGTGGGCGTGAGTGGACTCACGCTCGTAAATGCACGCGACAGAAGCATGTTGGTCTCGCCGGGCCTGAACTGGTCTGCGACCAGCTCCCTAACCGTGACTGCGGCAGCGTTCAGAGGTTTGGGAGCAGAACTAGCATCACCCGGAACGCTGGGATTGGGATCTGAGTACGGGTTCATCCCAGCCATAGGTTATGTCTCTACATCCTGGTTCTTTTAAATCGCTAGGCAAACTAACTGATTAGCAAGTGAAAGATTCAGAACTCTAACAAACTGTGTGAGAAAAAACTCACACTTTCAAATATCCTGTCTTCCAATTAATGCTTGCCCGGAGGATGAGACCCAGCGATCCTCCCGTGCTTTTTTGGTACAGGTAATCTTTACCACTTAGGGAAGTGAGAATTGGGCCAATGGTAATTGCCTCCTCACCCAAAGAACTCTTTGCTAATCGTGTGACCCGAATTGGCACTGAGGCAGCGTTCGCCCTTGGAGGGCGAATATCTGAGGTGGAATCGGGCGGTGACCAGGTAATCAGATGCAACCTTGGTCAACCAGATTTCCCCCTGGCCCATCACGTCACAGCAGCTGTAAAGAAGGCTCTGGACATGGGGCTAACCACGTACTGCGACCCCCAAGGGATTCCTGAGCTACGTTCGTCCGTCGCTAAATCAATGGGCGAGAAGCACGGACTCGATGTTGATCCAGAGCGAGTCGTCATCTACCCAGGAGGGCGCCCTCCGATAGGCTTCGCTCATATGATATACAGTGAAGCAGGTGAAGAGGTCATCTATCCCTCACCTGGCTACCCGCTCTTCGAGTCGTTTATTCCTTACTTCAGATGCAATCCAATGCCTGTCGTCCTTGAGGAATCGGATGACTTCGCATTGAAACGAGATAACCTCGAGCCCCTGTTGAGTGATCGAACGGGATTGATCTTCTTGAACTTCCCATCAAATCCAACGGGTGGTGTCGCGACGAGGGGACAACTTAGTGAACTCGCTGAACTCATAATCGAGAAAACAAGTCCAAATCTGCGGGTCTACTCTGACGAATCCTACGAGGCGATCACATTTGATGGTGACAAGCACACCTCAATCGCATCGATGCCAGGAATGGAGGCACGCACGATCATCGCGTCGGGCTGCTCAAAAACCTATGCTTGGACAGGTGGTCGGGTCGGTTGGGCGGTATATCCAACTGTAGAAGAGGCCTTGGCCCATCGGCAACTCGCCATCAACTATTTCGCGTCAATCCCTCCCTATAACCAATGGGGGGCTATCGAAGCCCTGGAATCGCCTGAGAGCGTAAACTCTATCCAAATAATGGTCGAGGCCTTTCAACGTCGACGCGACTTGGTTGTGACAGGCCTGAACGAGATCAGCGGAATCACATGTCAGAATCCGAAGGGGGCTTTTTACGCTTTTCCAAACATCGAAGGTGCACTCCAAAACATGGGTGGGATTAAGGCGTTCGATGCATTGCCCGAGGACATCCGTACTGACTCGAGTCCAGCTACTCTCTTCCAGCTATTCCTGCTGTACAAATACAAAGTTGCGACAATGGACCGACGTTCTTTCGGCACGCTCGGTAGCGAAGGCCAGCACTTCTTACGTATATCGACAGCGAATGCGGATGAGGAATTAGCTGAAGCCATCAGTCGTATCGGTGCTGCATCAAGGGACGCCGACGGTTTTCGGGCCTTTCTGGATTCGGGTGTGCAGCTGACCTTGTAGGAATGACAGATCATAAGTTGGATAGTAGACATTTCGTAATCTGTTGACTGACAACCAACCTGGAAGAAGATGAGCGAAGAAGTCTTGAACGATCTCAGCGTCACGAATGTGACTACAATCGAATCTAAGCGGATGCCTTCCGCACACGCTGTGGAGGTACCCGACTACGATAGAGAATACTTCGATGATGTAGCATTCATGACCTCGATGCTCCTGGTTCTTCTCGGTAACTACAGGGGATCAGGCCACTTCGGAGGACCCCTCGCTTACACACCGTTTAACGTTGCCGTACATCTCGGTGGGCCTGAACTCGGTGGGCTTTCATATGACATTCGAGAGCCCAAGCACCCCTTTGCTGATCGATTCATGCTCGCCGGTGGGCATTGTATACCCACGTGCTACGCGCTTTGGATGATTCTCTACGAGGCAATGGCTCGTAGGTATGCCACAACTGGAGACGACAGGTACGTTTGTGACCCTGAAGTTGCTGTACTCTCAATCGATGCCTTGGGATTTCGGCGAAGCAAGGGTGCGATGGCCAAGATTCTCGACGAAAACGGTCTCGCCGACCATCCATTATTCGCTCAGGCAAAGTTGCGTGGAATACGGCCTCTCATGGGGCATGCCGAAAGCACGGACGTAACCAACGACGTGAACGGGGGTCCATCAGGTATCGGTATCGCCACAGCAGCTGGTAAAGCCATGTTCTGGGACTTCATCGGTGCGCCTTCCAACCTCAAGATCATTGCTTTAGAAGGTGAGTTTGCGATGACCGAAGGACACGCCCAGGAACTCAAAACTGCCGCGGTTGCACAGCAGGTCGGCAAGCGCCTGCGAATTTTCCTGAGCAACAATAACGCGGGTATCGATGACTCCCTCATAGGAGGAGTAGTCAAGTCAGAATTCAAGGGCTACGACATTGCACAGCAGTGGAGTTCCTACGGCTGGAATGTTCTGGATATCCAGAATGGCAACGACTTCGGCGACATCTTCGCCGGTCTCAAGCTGATGGAGGATTGGCCGGAGGATGATCGGCGACCGATGGTACTTATCGGTAACACGGTGAAGGGATGGTGGCCGGGAGCCGAGAACGGGGAATTAGCCGGCATCGGAGACCAAATCGTTGGCTTCCCCAGTCATCCCTACGGTTTTGGAATCAACTCCCCTTATTTCATAGCATTGGCTGAGTCCTTCGAGAGACGTTATGGCGTAGAGTTCGAAGGTATAAGAGATGGTGTACCGGGATCAGAAGCTGATAAGCTCGTCCAATTCAAAACCAACGTCGATATCCTCCTTTCCATCATGGATGAGAAGTCGGGATTAGGTGACTGGATCTCCGACCGACTCCTTTCCATCGCGGGGAATTTGGACCGCGAGATACCCGTTAACATCAACGACGCTGAAGATCCTTTTCTAGACGAGAGACTCACTCCTGCTGGATTACCAACTGAGCCGGTGGAATTCACAGTGACTGATCCGCACTCAGGCGATGCCACGTCAGGAACAATCAATCTCTTCCTGCCACCAGGGGAAAAGAAAGGAACGAGGAGGGCAATAAGCGAAATCGGCCAGTGGCTTAACTACGTTACGGGAGGACGCTTTCTTACGGTGGCCGCAGATCTTTCTGGCTCAATCAACGTAGAGAAATCACACTTCTTCGGGCACTATGATCCTGTGCACAATCCAGGAGGAACTCGCCTTAAGGCGTCCATTCAAGAAGCTGTAAATGCCTCCACAATCATTGGCTTAGTCAACCAGTCTGCTTCCACTGACCCATCAGTTCACTCCGGGCTGTGGGGCCTTTCAGGGACCTACGGTGCGTTCACACCACTCATGTACACACCTGCTCGAGTGTTCAGCCAACAAAACCAGGACAGCCCCTTCCGGCTGGGCGTGCTAACAATTCTGGCGGGACATTCCGGACCGGAAACCGCAGCGGATGCGCGTACCCACTTCGGTATATTTGCTCCTCAGGTTTGGACACTCTTCCCACGTGGACAGGTGATCAACCTCTACTTTTGGGACTACAACGACGTAGCTGCGGGTTATTTCGCTGCCGTCGCAAAAGCAGCTCGTACTCCGGAAGTTGGGATTATTACGATTCACGTTGCTCGGCCAGATATTCCAGTTGCGGACAGAAATAGATTCGCGGATACAGACCTCAAGGCCGCCGCCAAAGGAATCTATCTTATTCGTGACTACGATCCTGATCTGCCAGCCATGGGAACCGTCTGGGTTCAGGGTGCCAGCTCGACAGTGAATCTGGTTAGCATACTCGACAAGCTGGCTAGTGAAGGCATCAATGTCCGTATTGCAGCAGTCATCAGTCCCGAGTTGTTTGCCGACCAATCTGAGCAGTACCAGCGGCACATTTACCCACATGCTGTCCGTTATGACAGCATGGTTATCAGTACCATGACTAAGCGCGTGCCGCCCCTACCTGATCTAGGTCCACTAACCGAAGAGTATTCCCTCTATGCAGATCAGAACGATCGTTGGCTAAGTGGAGGCACAGAGGACGATGTGATCGCAGAGGCAAATCTCGACCCAACTTCTATCTATCAAGCCGTCGAGCGCTTCGCTCGGGAGCGAGAAGACCGGCTTGAGCATCAGCGCCGAGCACTGTCAGAGCTTTAACGTCGTAATAGTGGAAGAATGAAAGGAATGGACGACAGCGGTTTCATTCGCTTGAGATTGGACCGACGCACATTCCTTAAGCACGCGAGTTCGGCGGGTCTGGCAGGGTTGGCTCTCCCGCTGGCTAGTTGCATCGGGGATGGGACTTCGAAATTGGAAGAAGTATCGGATGGCACCATACCGGGATCTGCGATGGGGCGCAGAATCAACCGACCGATACTTATCCCTTGGTCAGACAACACTGTCAGGATTCTCAATACAACATTGGCCCTCCCGCTGGCGTACGTGTCTCTGGGGCTTCGTCGGGTCTACGTAGAAAATCTGCTCCGCGACCGAGTTATCGGTTTATTGAACGCGCACGTGTCCGTAAGTACAGGACTTTGGAGGATCCCTCTCCCCGGAGACCGACCCGAACAGCCGCTCGTCCCCGGTGACACTTCACGGGAGTTCGAAGTAGCTGCGATCTGGGATTGGGATCCGAAAGAAGACCCAACAGAAGGTGATTTCCGTATCATGGCTGGTGCCGGAGTCAGGACCGATATTCATTTCAGCTGTCAACCGATATCGGGTAAGGAAGAGTGGTATAGCGCTGGACCATGGTCTATCGATCAATGTGACCCCTCGCTAGACGGCACTTGCCGTGAAGATTTTCAGCAGATCGGGGAGGGAATCCGATATACGGATCGGAATTGTAGCGCTCCAGGTAAAACAATCCGCTTTCTGACTTGGGTCTGCGGAGAATCACCTATGGACCTGGTCACGGCGCCGTGACCAGAGTGAGTACATCCCCAAATCGAAATGTCGAGCTAGCTCAGCTTCTTGGTCTGCTGCCCATCTCCTGGAGCGAGGGTTTGGTATCCCCTTGCGCCAGGTTCCAACTGGTCTGGTGAACGAGTCGGACAATGCGCGTCATCTTCTCATATTCGATTCGGTCCGGGGTATCCCCGGCACGGTGATAATCGGGGTGTAGTCCGGTATGAAACCAAACCGCCGGGACACCATTCTGAAGAAATGGCCAGTGATCTGAGCGGCGTAACAAATTCGATTCGTTATTATCGTAGCGCATCTTGAGCTCCAGCCCGAACGTGTTCGCCGCTTCGATCTGACCCGCTAAGTCGGGCGTTCGGCTGTAACCGAGAATATTGGTCGCATTCGAATTAGACTCAGCACTCTGAACTTCAAGTCCTCGGAAACGACCGGCACCATCTTCGGGGACTTCCTGGTGACGTCCAATCATATCAAGATTGAGCTTCGCCACTGTGCTCTGCAGAGGAAAGAGCGGCCTTAGCGTATAGTACCATGCACCTAGTAGCCCACGCTCTTCTGCATCCCAGATAGCAAAGATCACGGACCGCCGAGGGCGCTCACCAGCTTCTATAGCTCTAGCATAAGCGCCCGCAACACCCATGACACCGACTGTCCCTGAACCATCATCGTCTGCCCCCGGGAATACAATCTCACCATCGGTGCCATCATGGTCGTGGTGGGCACCAATAATGACTACTTCATCGCGGAGATCCGGATCGGAACCTTCAACCATAGCCAGAACATTCCGACCCGTGATGGTATGACGCTCGACGTTAACTGTTAGGCTGGCTTCTGCCCCTGGTAATGCAATGACACCAAGCCCTTCTCCAGCTTCTTCAGAAGCCATGGAAAGCTCCTCGAGCGTACTCCCGGAACCGCTGACAAGTACCTCTGCAAGCTCGACCGAAATCTGAGCCGCAGGAATCGTGATATCTTCGACCCACGCCCCAAGAAGAAAACGTTCGACCCGGCGCGGCTCTTCGGGCCAACTACTAGCATGTGCCTGTTGCCAATCTCCGGTTTCCGGACGGTTGTGTACATCTCGCACGAACAGAATACCAATCGCCCCACGCTCCTGGGCAGAAAGCGCTTTTCGCCAGGTACGGGATGCTTCTGCAGTGACTACCCCGTCGAATGGACTCGATGGATCAGTGACACCCGGCTCTCGTTCAAGCACGAGCACAAATTTGCCCCGGACGTCTTCATCCCGATAGTCGTCATAACCTAGGCGGGGCTCAACAATGCCGAAGCCGGCAAAAGCTACCAGACCAGCAGCACTAGTTGATGCACTAAAGTTAATTGGCGTCCACCCATCACCGGGTTGACGTGCCCCCCCAGACCCAGTGACACGCAGGAGGTTCGGAGCGTCGAGGCTAAACCAGGCCAAATCGAAATTCTGATAGTAAGACCCATCATCCCCAGCGGGTTCAAGACCAAGTGTTCCAAATCGATCAGCGATCCACTCTGAGGCAGTAGCAATTTCGGGGGATCCAACAAGACGTCCCCGCATCTCAGGTGAAGCCAAGTAATAGAGATCATCGGATAGGTTCGATTCAGTGATCGAATCGTTAAAAGGTGCGCCCGTATCCACACACCCAGTAAGCAAAACCGCAGCTGCAACCTTACAGAACGAGGAACGTACTCGGCTCATACCGCCTCCACCGTTGGAATGAGAACGGCTAAGAATGAGGATTCGAAGGCTTTAGCACCACTTTCGACCAACCCTCTTCCCTCGCCGCAAAGCTCCGGTAAGCCTCGACACCTTGCGAAAGCGGAAGTCGGTGGCTGATCAGCTCACTGATCAAAGCCATATCACGCTCAGCGATCCTTAGGGCAGCTGGCATGTAATGGCGTGCTGAACATCGCCCTCCGGCATAGCGAAGATTCCGGTCATAGATCTCTCCAGGTGAGAGTGCAAGATGGGCTTCGGTATGGACACCAAGCGCTGCTAACGATCCACCAAATCTAAGTAGCTCGGCGGCTGTACGAGTCGCTTCGGGTGAGCCAGCCGCTTCGATCGCGCAGTCAGCACCCCGCCCTTCTGAACAAGCCATTACAACTTCAAATGCCTTTTCCGTTTTGAAGTTCACTGGGATTGCTCCAAACCGTCTTGCAAGTTTGAGTCGGGAAACAACTGAATCGACAGCCACGACCTGACGAGCTCCCTTCTCTCGAGCTGCTCGGATACTGAGCAGCCCAACGGGGCCACATCCAACGACGACTACCAAGTCTCCTGTTTGTACCCTAGCTAACTCTGCTCCGAAAGCCGCCGTAGACAAGATATCCCCTGCCAGAAGAGCCACTCCTTCATCAAGACCATCCGGAACAACGACAAGTGTTGAATCTGCCATGGGTACCCTGACGAACTCCGCCTGTGCACCGTGCAGTCCCACGCCATTTTCGATCCAGCCGAAAAGCTGGCCGGTTTCACAACGGGCGGTTAACTCCGATCGACAGAAGAAACAGCTACCGCAATTCGTTGTGAACGGCGCAACTCCGATATCACCTATAGAGAATCTTCGAACATCCGAACCTACTTCTACGACCTCACCCAGTAGCTCGTGGCCCATCACCGTTCCAACGTCCAGCCCTTGCTCGCGACCGAAGTAAGGATGGAGATCAGAGCCACATATTCCGGCTGCCGTGACACGAATAATCACGTCCGTCGAATCAAGGAGTCCTGGGTCGGGGATATCCTCGTAAGCAAGAGATTGGATGCCCTTAAATATGATCGCCTTCATTGGGCGCAAATGATGTAGACATTACTGAAGCTGCAACAGGTGTTAGGCCATAGAAATCCAGAAATCGGACATCGATCCGAATGGTCAAATAGTGTTTGGCGAAAGTCACTAGATGTATCACTCGCTGAAATCGAGCGAGAGCTTATGATTCATTAGCATTGAGTTTCAGAAATGAAAGGCAGACGGAAATGCGAGATCCTGAGTGGTACGACCTCTTTTACAAGCGGGGTACTAGGCGCGATTTCTTGCGAATCGGTAGAGCCGCCGCTGGACTCTTGGCCTTGGCTTCTGTTCCGGGTTGTAGAGCTGATGTTCGGCTCCGGTCCATAGGTTCGTATCCCTTCAAGTTAGGAGTCGCATCCGGTGATCCTGAGCCAGAACTGGTCGTCCTTTGGACGCGTCTGGATCCGGAGGCCCTAGAAACCGTCGGTGCACACGAAAAGCCAGTAGCCATTGATTACGAACTCGCTCGAGACAACAATTTCAAGGAGATCGTTCGAACTGGTTCCGCGATCGCTTCACCCGAATTTGGACACTCAATCAGCGCCGAAGTTGGTGGACTGGATCCGGGGCATGAGTACTTCTACCGAATGATCGTCGGTGGTGAAGTCAGCCCTGTAGGACGCACTAAGACAGCACCGGCTCCCGAAAACACCCCGGACCGTATCAGGTTTGCGTTCGCTTCTTGCCAGGATTATGAGGCTGGATATTTCACCGCTCTGCAGCACCTCGCCCAAGAGGACCTCGACTTTATCGTCCACCTCGGCGACTACATTTATGAGTATGCGGAGCATGGCCGGGCTACGGTGCGGCATCACACCGGCCCAGAGATCCAGACACTGCAGGAGTACCGTAACCGATACACACAATACCGCTCAGATCCAGATTTACAGGCAGCCCACGCGGCTGCGTCATGGATCGTGACCCTGGACGATCACGAGGTCGACAACGACTGGGCTGACGAGTCGCCGGAAGATGACCAATCCCCGGAGCAATTCCTTCTTCGGAGAACTGCAGCTTTCCAAGCATATTTCGAGTTCATGCCCCTGCGCCAGGCTTCAATGCCCAGTGGCCCAAACATCCAGCTCTATCGCAGACTCCAATTTGGAAACCTCATGGAGATGAGTATCCTCGATACCCGACAGTACCGGAGCAACCAGCCGTGTCTTGGCAGGATTAGTCCGAGCTGCCCAACTCATATCTCACCTGATCAATCCATTCTCGGCAGGAGTCAACGGGAGTGGTTGTTCGAAGGGTTAACGAGGTCTGAGGCGCGCTGGAATGTTCTCGCTCAACAGGTCATGGTTGCCAGAATCCGTGGCAGTGATGCCGAAGGGCAAGAAACATGGTCAATGGACAAGTGGGACGGATATCCTCTAGAACGCAGTGCCATGATCAACCGCATGGCAGATGCTGAAACCCCGAACCCTGTCGTCCTGACAGGAGATATTCACGCAAATTGGGTAACCGACCTTAAACGAGACTTTGACGATCCGTCATCAGAAACAGTTGCTACTGAATTCGTGTGCACCTCCCTCAGCTCAGGCGGAGATGGGCAGGATATGACTGCTGGCGGCGAGAGACTTCTCCGTAGAAACCCACATTTAAAGTTTTATAACGGACAACGTGGTTACGTTATCGCTAATGTCACACCCGATCTCTGGACCTCAGAGTTCAAGGTGGTTCCAGTTGTAACCGAGGCTGGCGGTTCCCTTGAAACGCGTGCCAAATTTGTGATCGAGGACGGACACCCAGGGGCGGAGGAGGCTTAGCCAGCTACCCTACTAGCTCAAGCACCACAAGAGCCATTACCTGAGCAGATGTGACAATATCATCAACTGAGCAAGACTCATCAGGTTGATGCGCTTCCTCCAGTGGACCCGGTCCATAAGCCACGCAGTGGTCTACACCAGCAAGGCGAGACACATGCTTCTGGTCGTACGTCCCAGGACTGGCAACAAGCTCAGCTTCACTTCCTTGCACTTTTCTGATGGCTTTAGAAAGTGCTGAGATAAGCGGTGAGTCTTGGGGAGCCTGAGTCGGAAGCACAGACATGCGTTCTTCGATCCTGAAAGAGCATCCCTCATCCCCTTGCTCCACTGCAGCCACGACTTGCGCTACTTCACGCCTAACTTCGTCAAGAGACTCCTCTGGGATGAAGCGTCGATCGAAAGTCACCACGCAACGATCTGCCACACAAGGTGATTGTTGATCCTCAGATACCTGGCCACCCCAGACCGCATTCACATTGATCGAGGGATGACGCGCTTCTTCTGGGACTACCGGCATCACTGAAATCCGACTTGCCAGCTCCGGCTCAAGTTTTGCCCTAATCTCATACAGAAGCACACCGATATCGCTGATTGCACTCCGACCTAAGTGCGGCATACTCCCATGTGCTACCCGACCTTCGGCGATGACATCAAACCAGTAGACGCCCCTATGGCCGATACAGATTCGATCTGGTCCGAACGGTTCCGGTATCACAACGTAGTCGGTGCGTTCAGCAGCCAGATAACCCGCCTTACATAAGTGTGCGACCCCTGCGTAGCCGCCGCTTTCTTCATCGACAGTGCCACTGAGCTCCACAGAACCTGATAGCGAAACACCAGATCTCCGTATTGCTTCTACGGCAAAGGCTGCAGCCGCAATACCTGATTTCATGTCGGAAGCTCCTCTTCCGTAGATCCGACCATCCCGAACCTCTCCTCCGAAAGGGTCAAGTTTCCATCCATCACCTGGGGGCACGACATCAAAGTGACCGTTGAGGTGGATACATGGTCGGGAAGCCATACCCTCGAGCCGGCCGATCACATTCACCCTGGGGTGTTCCGTAGTGTGCTCAGGTCGGTTCTGAGCTTCCACAAATTCCACATCCATACCCGATCCACTCAATCGCTCACCGATTAGTTCAGCACAATCGCGATAGCACTCGCCCGGAGGATTGACGGTGGGAATCCGGATCAGAGAGGCGGTGAATGCGAGGAGTTCATCACGGCCAGCTTCGACCTCGGTAAGCACGCGGTCTGTCGCCTCGGAATTAGTCATGGCTGGGCAAACTATGGAACTAGATGTTTAGCGAAAGGCTGGTACTCCTTGCCTCCAGACTTACAGCACCGGACATTTCCCCAGTCTATGTAGAGTCGGTGCACCGTAGGATACGAGTGAACCGGTTCGACCTCAAAAGGAGCAACAACGTGAAAAAGGTGACTGCAGCGTTAGTGGCGCTGACCCTCGTAAGCACTATTCCGGTATTCGCTCAAGATGGCAGGATGAATTTCTTCATCACGAGTGCCGGGCCTGGTGACGGAGCGAATCTCGGCGGTCTAGAGGGCGCAGATCAGCAATGTACAGATCTCGCCTACACAGCGGGGTTGGGCGATGACCTATTATGGCGAGCCTACCTCAGCACAATCGCGAGCAATGGCATGTCTGCCGTTAACGCCCGTGATCGTATCGGTGGCGGACCTTGGTACAACTACACGGGAGCAACGATCGCGCGTGATGCAACTCATCTTCACTCCGAAGATGTGAACCTTACCAAGGAGACGCAGTTGAACGAGAGGGGTAGCATTGTAAATGGCCGGGGTGATTCCCCGAACATGCACGATATCCTCACCGGATCGAATCTCGATGGTACGTCTTACGGAGGTGGTGAGGGCTACACTAATTGCGATAACTGGACCAGCAACGGCGAAGGCAGCACACGTGTTGGTCATCATGACCGTCAAGGTGGAGGTGAGAACCCCAACTCATGGAACTCTGCCCACAACTCCAGAGGCTGTAGCCAGGAAAATCTTCAGGCTACCGGAGGAAATGGATTCTATTACTGCTTTGGCTCGCCAGATGAACAATTGGATGTGGAGCCAAAGCTACCTAGGGAGTAGCAAATCCTGAGTATGCGAAAACTTTGGATCGGGGCCCTCCTTTTGGGGGCCCCGATCTCACATGAGCTGGTGATAGCTCAAGAGAATCCGGCAATAGACCCTTGGGGACTAACAGCGGTTAGCGGACTTGAGCTCGGGCACCACACGCTTAGCGAACGAGCAACAGGATGTACCGTCATTATCGCCAGAGACGGTGCGACTGGGGGAGTTGATGTACGCGGAAGTGCCCCGGGGACCAGAGAGTTGGCACTACTTGATCCAGTTAACAGCGTTGAGCAGGTAAACGCAGTCGTTCTCTCAGGCGGAAGTGCATTTGGGCTGGACGTGGCCTCAGGTGTCATGCGCTATCTAGACGAGGAGGATATCGGTTACCGCATTGGACAAAAGGTTGTGCCAATCGTTGTAGGGGCGATCCTGTACGACCTGGGACTGGAGGGAGACAGAAAGATCCGTCCCGGACCCGAGTGCGGCTACATCGCTGCTGAAACGGCGTCGATTAGACCTCCAGAAGAGGGGTCGGTCGGAGCAGGCGCAGGCGCTACGGTCGGGAAGATGGGTGGAGGGAGACCCATGAAGGGCGGCTTTGGCACAGCATCGATCACGCTTGATAATGGCCTCGTGGTCGCGGCTGGCGTCGCGGTGAACGCGGTAGGTGATATCATCGATCCAGCAACGGGCGAAGTGGTGGCTGGGATGCTCAACTCGGATGGTGTGGGATTCCTGGATGCACGCAAAGTGCTCCGAGGTGAAGGTAGTAACCAAGACTTCGAGCTTGGGATTGAGCGCGGTGCAAATACTACAATTGGGCTAGTGGCGACAAACGCAAAACTCACAAAAGCTCAGACGACGAAAATTGCCCAGATGGCACAAGACGGACTTGCTCGGACAATCTATCCAGCCCACACGATGGGGGATGGTGACACAGTCTTTGCTCTAGCGACTGGGACACTCGAAGGGCAAGAGAACGTGACCCTGATCGGAGCATTAGCAGCTGATGTAATGGCTGAGGCTATTCTTCGAGCAGTAAGGTTAGCTGAAGGCCTGCCAGGGATTCCGAGTGTCTCGGATCTGGGTAGGTAGTAGAAGACCACCGGCCCATGCGACCTGAAATCAGAAAAACCAGATCCAGTTGAGCTTGGACATGGAACAGAGCGTCGCACTCCAACTTGGAATCCTTATAGGCTATTCCGTCGCACTCATTTTCTTTGGTCTTTGGGTCTCAAGGCGTGTCCGGGGGAGTAAGAGTTTCTTCGTTGCCGATCGAAGTCTTGGGACCGGACTCATTTTTTCGACGTTTCTTGCAGCCAACATTGGAGCAGGGTCGATCATTGGAGCAGCGGGTCTTGGTTATTCAAACGGCATCTCAGCATGGTGGTGGGTCGGATCAGCTGGTATCGGATCACTATTGCTTGCCATCTGGCTTGGGCCCCGCATTTGGCGGATTGCTTCCGCTCATGGGCTCTACACCGCTGGCGACTATTTAGAGTACCGATATGGCAGCTCGGTACGTGCAACAATCGCAATCCTATTGTGGGTGCTCACGCTAGTAATCTTAGCTGCACAGCTCATCGCGATGTCGCAAATCCTTGAGTGGGTGCTCGGAGCACCTCGATGGGCAGGAGCTCTTATTGGTGGCGTTGTGATGACCGCCTACTTCAGCGCTGGTGGACTGTTGGCCTCCGCCTGGGTGAATATGGTTCAACTCGTTGTACTGTTACTCGGTTTCGCAATCGGCGTCCCGCTCGCCTTGTCGATTGCAGGTGGGTGGGAGGCCGTCGTTGCAGCAGCACCCACACCAGAATATTTGGATTTTTGGGCGGGATCTGGATCCGGTATCATCTTAGTCGCTCTGATCGTCCCAGCCTTCATCATCTCCCCTGGCCTACTCCAGAAAGCATATGGTGCTTCGAGTGAGCGAGTGCTACGAATTGGGATTGGGGTGCAGGGACTCGTCCTCCTTGTATTCGCACTGGCGCCACCACTTCTAGGGATGATTGCTCGGGTGTACATCCCTGATTTGGAACAAGTAGAATTCGCTGTACCCACAGTGCTAACACTCGGCTTACCGACAGTTTTTGGTGCACTGGGTCTCGCGGCGGTCTTCTCGGCTGAAGTCAGTAGCGCTGATGCGATCCTCTTTATGCTCTCCACATCACTGTCAAAAGACCTCTATAAGCGTTACGTAGCTCCCGAAGCGACGGATGGTCAGGTTTTAAGAGTTGCCCGCTATGCGGCTATCACCGGCGGTATTCTGGGCATCTTATTGGCGATTATAATCCCGACCGTGATCGATTCTCTTAGGGTATTCTACTCGGTGCTGAGCGTCAGTCTGTTCGTGCCGATCGCCTTCGGTCTACATACGCGGCAAGCGGGGGTACCGGAAGCTCTCTCGGCAATCGGGGTGGGAATCGCTGTGCTTTTCACTGTTCGACTCTCGAACCTTAGTGAAGTATCCGTTTTACTCGACCCCACACTGATGGGGATCATAGCATCAGCAGTTGCTTTTTTCTTAGTCTTCTTGGCCCGCCAAACACGCATTCAATAAAAGATTACGTTCTAAGCTTAAGGAGCAGATTGATGGTTTCGATGTTCAGTCTTGAAGGGAAGAACGCTGCTGTGGTGGGTGGTGCCTCAGGAATTGGCGAAGCAGTTGCAACCGCATTTGCCGAACACGGTGCATCCGTACTTTGCCTGGATGTTGATATCGCAGGAGCGCTGGACACAGCCGCGACAATTACCGAGATGGGTGGTGAAGCAGATGCCGGCCAACTCAATATCTTAGACGGGGAAGCTGTTACTGCCGCTTTTGAGTCCTTCAATGTTAAGAAGGGCTCTCTCGACATCGTTGTCTGCACACCTGGTGTAAATGTCCGTAAACCTATTCTGGAGTACACGGATGAGGATATTGATCGGGTGCTCGGTGTGAACCTCAAAGGGAACGCGCATGTGATCCAGGCTGCTGGACGGATCATGACATCCCAAGGATCAGGCTCAATCATTCTCTTTTCTTCGATTCGTTCAGTAGTCGTCGAGCCTGGCCAAAGCTTGTATGCAGCCACTAAGGCCGGGATTGTGCAGATGGTTAGGGCTGCAGCTGCGGAACTAGGTCCTTCGGGAGTGCGCGTTAATGCGATTGCACCAGGTGTGATTGATACACCGCTCACAGCCCCGATTAAGGATAACCCGGCATGGTACTCAGCTTATGCTGAACGCAACATCTTCAAGCGCTGGGGGGGAGCACGAGAGATGGCCGGACCCACGGTATTTCTAGCGTCTGAAGCGGCAAGTTATGTAACTGGAACGGTCCTGTTTGCAGATGGCGGATGGACTGCAATCGATGGACGTTTCACACCTCCGGGTATGTAGATTTAATCCAATATCATTGGCGCTATTCACGAAGTTGCGACCCGATTTAATCGCTGGTTTCTCTCTACTTAAGCTGGCGTGTATTTAACTAAATAGTGGGCACACGAGCCTCTTGTTTGCTATTACATTACTAGCGCTATCCTGAAATAAATCACCTGACCCAATATCTAGAATGCCGATTGCCACACCTGATCAGTTCAAGCAGATGCTCGATTCAGCTCGGAATTCTAACTACGCATATCCGGCCATCAATTGTACATCTATCCTGACACTAAATGCTGCGATGAAGGGCTTCGCGGAGTCAAAATCCGACGGGATCATCCAGTTTTCGACAGGAGCAGGACAGTTCGCATCCGGACTTGCCAATAAGGACGCAGCGTATGGATGCATCGTGCTCGCAGAAGCCGCTCACATCCTTGCCCAGCAGTATGATGTGCTGATCGCTATAAACACTGACCACTGTCCACCTAATAAGGCAGAAAACTTCCTTAAACCGCTGATACGGGCCACAGCAGAGCGACGGGGTAGAGGTGAGACAAACCTGTTCCAGAACCATATGCTCGACGCCTCAAACCTATCATTGAATGACAATATGGCCCTGTCCCAAGAGTACCTGCATATGTGTGCCGAGCAAGAGATCGTTCTTGAGGTAGAAGCTGGGGTCGTCGGAGGTGAAGAAGATGGCGCACATGGAACTGCAGATACCCCTGAGGAGAAGCTATATACTACGTCCGCGGATATGCTCTCTGTGTATGAAACACTGCACGAAATCGGCCGCTTCACATTTGCGGCAACTTTCGGGAATGTGCACGGTCACTACAAACCTGGGGCTGTGAAGCTACGTCCGAAGATCCTCAAACAGGGACAGGCTGCCGTAACCGAGAAGTACGGCTCGGAAGCAAAGATGGACCTTGTCTTCCATGGAGGCAGTGGAAGCTTACTTGAAGAGATCCGTGAAACACTGGCTTACGGAGTCGTAAAAATGAACGTTGATACCGACACCCAGTACGCGTTCACGCGACCGATTGTGGACCACGTCATGACAAACTATGAGGGCGTGCTCAAGGTAGATGGAGAAATCGGTAACAAGAAGATCTATGATCCACGATCGTACCTGAAGAAAGCCGAAGAAGGAATGTCGGAAAGAGTATCGATCGCATGTAGCGACCTTCTCAGTGAAGGCAAGACACTCTTTGGCCAGGTGTAATGAAGATCTCTCTAATATACCCTGATGGCCTCCCCTGAAGAG
>DCAZ01000041.1:35242-44844 GCA_002313925.1 Gemmatimonadales bacterium UBA1120 | reverse complement strand
AGCGAAGGAGCCTCGCTTCTCCGAGCATCAGGGTTAAAGGAAGATTTCTGATCGATATTCTTAGCTGCTCCGTCCCTGCAGCTCATGTCCTTGTCCTTCACTCGACCAACAGTGCCCGGTTGCGATCACCTCTTACGCGTTCGACAGCATCCTCATCTGGGCAACCAGGTCCACGCGCCCGATCCTTATCCCAACCACTGTCCGGCTGCACCTGGTCAATATTGACCTCTACTAAGGCAGCTAGATCACGTAATCGATCACGATAAGCCTCAGTCATAGACTCGCTGGACTCGGTTACCCCTGCTGTTACCATAGCCTCGGCAGCCTCATCATCTGCACCAAGCCATGCCAAAACCGGTGGCAACAATCCTTTTGTGGAGTCACGCAGTAGGCTTCTGGCCTTGCTACTTGACTCTGCAATACGTCTATACCAAGCCTTCGCCAGGCTAGCGTGAAACTCCTCCTCAGCCAGCATCTTGGGAACTCTAGTCCGTGCGGCTTCGTATCTCCCACGACTGAACCCAAGTAGTGCTACGGAGATAGCTTCATCTACTACCGTCATAGCCGCAACGATGCCTGCCCAATTCTCAAAGGCCCCGTCTAATGCACCTACCGACGTGTACTCTTCAGCTGGCCTTTCATGCTCGATTTTCAGTGGCTCGAGGCCCACGTCCTTGAGCATGGCATATAAGAGGCGAGCGTGACCCCACTCATCTTGAGCCATAGAAGAAACAGCGATTCCAGCTTCTATCGAAGGAGCTCCTAGCAACCAATCAGAGTAACGGATACCCATCATCCGCTTACTATCCGCAAGTGTCAGGATTAGACGACGGAGAGCGCTGATCCCTGTCCCATCAAGGTCCCGGATCTCTAGTAGCTCTTTCATTCACCCTCCCCTTTTGATCCAGAGAAGGGACCGTCCTGACGGTTTACTGGAATGATGTTGCTGCGTCGAATGACGCACATTTCGAACCAATTCTCTTCGTCATATGTCTTCCATGCATAAACACGTGCCATTTCGTCGTCCAAAGCATCCACATAACCGATGTGTGCTAACTGGTCACCGCGATGCTTCCGAGCGAATACGTCGTAGACTCTTTCAATCATACGGGCTAAACCCCCACGCCTAGCTGACCAAGCTTCGCTCTTCCCGCGGGCGTGACCCTCTCTGTAGTCCATGGAGGATCCCAAACTTCGACGATTTCGACTTTCTTGATCCATGGTTCGATCTCAAGTCGATCTATCAGGTCTTCTCGAATAAATTCGATACACGGGCACGCTGTAGACGTAAACGTCACCTGTACTATTGCAATCTCATCGCTCAACTCAACATCATAGATGAGGCCAAGTTCTACCAGCGATATAGGCAACTCAGGGTCTAGAACCTCATCGAGTGCTGCCCATGTGGCTTCAATACGGTCAGCGGGCAGCTCCTTCAGGGGGCCGGTCCATAGATCACGCCCTCCACTCTTGTGAGTAGAGATTCGACCGGGAAGTCCTACATCGAGGCCGCGATCCGTGGTAAGTACAGTTGGCATTGTCATCCCCTTAATACGCCTGGCGCTTCTCTGCTAGCCATCCTCCCACATCTCTTCGCGAACGCTGAATTGACTCCACATAGATTTCGTTCATCGGGCCACGGCCCTTCCATCGTTTGAATACCGTGTCCCATGTGCTCTCACCGTCCTCAAATACCCAGCGCTTATCAGCGGTATCGTATTCGCACGGAAACGGGTAATCGAGCACATATTCTTCGGTCTCGCTGTCGAAATGTGCAGGCACGTTAAGTCCAAGTTCCTCACAAAGCGGGACTGTGGAGGACATCCAAACCTGTCTTAACTCGTCGTTCGAAAGACCCTTCAGTTTGTAGTCCAATTGGCCTGAGTGGCGTTTTAGGTCATCTGGTAGTCCGAACCACTCGATCGTCATAGGGAACATCCAGTCCACCGAACACTGTACGATCTCCTTAGCCTCGCCTCCTGCCTTGGCCAACCGTCGCATCCAGACCTCCCCGTGTCGTAGATGAAACGTTTCTTCCATATCCACCTTCACAAGTGCCCTCTTGAGCGGACCATAGGATGTGTTCTGATAGACATCCGATAACAAGGTTATGCCCGCACGGTCGAAGAAGCCGTTCGCTACTACTAAGTCCGCCCAGTTGTCTAGTGGCTGATCAAAGCCGTAGGGATGCTTGAATTCGTGGGGCTGGCGACCGTACACCAGTTGTTCTTTCGATTCGCCAATGTCTTCGAGGAGACGATACGCGATATTCGCGTGAGCGAGCTCGTCTTGGATAATCGCGTGTGCGCTTACCTGGGTATTGGTTGACGGTGCATGCCGGGCTGCCATCCAGTACGCTGGGGCACTCATGAGCTCTGTGTCCGCTTGCACCGTCAACTGCACAATCAGGGCCTTGCGATATCCCTCGGTCATCTCCTCTCGGGACTCGACAATGTAGCCGTCTTGGATCTTCTGCTTGAGTTCGTCCTCGTTGGACAGCACCATCGAAACCTACCTTTATAACACTTTTAAAACGATCAACGTAATAGTGTAATAAGTGTGGTCCCTAAAGCAAGACCTAACCGCGGCTCAATCGCTCTCCTTATAGCCCGAGAGACGAGCGGATTAGCGGGTTGATCCGCTCCGGAGTCCATGGCGGATCAAACGTCAACTCCACTTCCGCCGACTCAACACCATCCACCCCTTCTATCGCAGCCTTCGTTTCGTCAACGATCTGACCAGCGACCGGGCAAAACGGTGACGTAAGCGATATCGTTACCTTCGCGTCCTGGTCCCCGACCTCGATCTCATAAACCAGACCCAGAACAACAAGATCGAGTCCCAACTCAGGATCTTTGACAGTCTTGAGTGCGTTCCGAATGTCCTTTTCTGTCACCGCCATATCTTCTCCTCTTCAGCGGTAGAACTGGAATGTAGATGCAATGGAAACTCATTGGAAGCGGACTTTCTGTGCAGTTCATTCGGAAATTCTGTGATTCTGACATAGAACATCAGGTATCTCAGTCCCCTGCCCTCTGTTACAGGCCTAATGCTGAGCGAAGGAACTCCAAACCTCAGATCTCTTCTTGCCGTGCAGCATCTGCTGTAAGCCGTTCGAATCCCAACCTGAGCAACCAGCCCGTTCCGAAGACTATTAACACAAGCATTAACCACCGTAGAGCAGTCGCTGTGGAGCCAACACCCATAATGGGTGCTCTAAAGTCATACTGGATCAGCTGACTTCCTCTTTCAGTCATCCAATGCCAACCCGTATGTGCAAGAAGTGCAGACAACACAACGATACCACCAACTTCCGGAAGAACTTTACGGAACAGGAATTCGAGCAGAGGTACAGTGAGTGCGAGGACGAAAAGTTGTCCGAATTCGACCCCCACGTTGAATGATACAAGAGAGGTCAGGAGGTGAGATCCACCAAATTGGAGTACTTCAGAGAGTGCAAAAGAGAAACCAAAACCGTGTACCAACCCGAAAGAGAACGCAATCATCCAACGGTTCTTGAGTTTCGCTCCCAAAATATTCTCGAATGCCATATAGACGATCGAAAGAGCGATCAGCGTCTCGATCAGCGGGGGGAACCAGAGAGCCTGGGGTGTAAGCCCAAGCGCAGCTGCGATCAGCGTTATAGAGTGCCCCGCCGTAAATGACGTGATGATCGGCACGAGTGCTCTAAAGCTCCGAAATGGCACAACAAGACAGAAAAGAAATAGGAGATGATCTATCCCATCGAGGATGTGATCAAAGCCAAGCACTACGAAACGCCAAGCGGCCTGGTGCCAACGAGGATCGAGGCGGACCAGGCCGGGGTTACCCGAGTACTGGAAGGCTCGTTCTGTACCTCCTGCGGGCAAGAACCGGAGGACGGTGACTGTGCGAAGACCGAGTTGAGCAAACCGAGGGTCGATCGAGAAATCAGATTCCTCTGACGTGATTGTCCACTCTAATACCACATCGAGCATCGCCTGCTGGGGCGGCAAATCAATGTCGTCCGCTAGGGGTGCTGACAATGCATTCCCTATAGCATCATCGTAGCTCCTGAAAGCACGATCACCCGGTATCGCGATCCTGGCCGCTGCTACTACAGGAGGGGCAAGAAGTTCATTGCCCTCGTACATATCGACGTAATTAGCGATCCACTCTACTGCCGCTTCCTGGATAAGTGGTTCAGCCTCTGAGATAATGAGATATCCCGGTTCGCGGGCCGGGAAATCATAATCTCGCATCGAGATCAGTGGGACTCGCACAATCATCCGCAGTGTCTCAGCATCAGGCTTCACAAATACCTGAACAGTCACATCAGCCGGAATCTCATGTGCCTCTCCAGACCACGTGGGCAAGAGAAGAGTGAGCCCGACGAGAAGCGCCGCTGTGCGACGGTAGCCCATGAACATTCTGAGAAACTAGGGGAACCCCGACCAACGTTACAAGGAATATGACCCCTTAATGTGTAAGTCCTGGCCCTCTTTGCCGTGTCTTAAAACAATTGCCCGAATCGCTTCCAGCGCGTAGCCTATTCGTCCGGGCTGAATAAGGCCTTGGACTACACGATCAGGGAGAAGGACTATGCATAAGCGTAACCTGACCTTTGGAATTGGTTTGGTGGTGGCCATTACCGTCGTAGCATGCGCAGCCAATGAGATGGATGACATGGCTGCAAGTCAGGACGGAGCAATAATGGCGCCGATGTTCGAAGTCGATCCATTTTGGCCAAAACCGCTTCCGAACCACTGGATTCAGGGTGCCACAATTGGCGTCGATGTTGACTCTCGGGATGACGTCTGGCTGGTACACAGAAACACACCTGACCAGTTCGCTGGGAGGACAGAGCTCGGATCAGCTCAAGATCCTCCTTTGAGCGAATGCTGTAGCCCTGCTCCACCGGTCCTCCATTTTGACTCGGACGGGAATCTCGTGGACTCTTGGGGCGGACCTACGGACACAGGTGAGTATGTATGGCCAGTGTCGAATCACGGGATCACCGTTGACCACATGGATAATGTATGGATCGGTGGTAACGGTGGACCGGATCGCCAGATTCTGAAGTTTTCCAGGGACGGTGGCTTCCTTAACCAGTTTGGTGAATCCGGCGCACAGAACAGCAGCCTCAGTGAAGTGAATTTCGGACGAGTCGCTAAAGTCTTCGCCGACCCCGAAGAGAATGAGATTTATGTTGCGGACGGCTACCTCAATCGTCGTGTAGCAGTCATCGACGGCAGCACAGGGGAAATGAAGCGCTTCTGGGGAGCATACGGCAACGAGCCGTCGGACGATCGCACTCCAGGCTATACGCCGGGTGAGACCCCACCCCAGCAGTTCCGTACCCCAGTCCATTGTGCAGAACTGTCCAATGACGGACTGCTCTACGTATGTGACCGTCCGTCCAACCGCATTTCTGTATTCCAGAGAGACGGAACATTCGTTAATGAAGTTGTTATCGCCCCACATACCCTGTCTCAGGGTGCTACTTGGGATATCGACTTCTCACCTGACGACGATCAGACCTGGATGTACGTGGCTGATGGCCAGAACATGAAGGTCTACGTCATGGATCGCGAGACGCTCGAAATTGTGTACAGCTTCGGTGACGGTGGTCGCCAACCAGGAACTTGGTTTGCGGTACACTCAATAGCAGTCGACTCCGAGGGTAACATTTATACGACTGAGACCTACGAGGGTAAGCGAATTCAAAAGTTCAATTACATGGGTATGGGTGAGGTTACGACCAAGGGTATGGATATGGGTGCTCCATGGCCTGCTGATAGACGACGAATTGGACAGTAACCGCTCCCGAGCGGCATAGGACGCCGCTTCGATTTTGATTACTAGCTGGCCCCACCCATTGAGGGTGGGGCCGCTTTGTTTCAAGCTGTGAGCCATCTCCCAGATCGTACCTTTCCGTACTGAGAGAACGTACGGCGTACATCAATCTTTGATCGGGGCTCGATGCGATTGCGGCAGTTCCCATGATGGAACAACGGGGCCGAGTACACATTGATGAGCATCAGCGTGACGGCCACAACGCGATCCGAGTCTCAACACATTTCTATAATACCAGGGCCGAAATCGACCGTTTGGTGGATGCGCTGAGATCTGTAGCCTGAGGACCACGAAAAATTGTCACTGAAACGGAAATATTGCGCGATTAGCAAGGAAACAACGAGTTTTAACATTCAGTTTATTGAGGATTGAGAAGTGGGATCAGACCGTTCCGGCCAGATTCTCACATCTGATCTACAAACGAGGAATAAGATTATGCGTCACCAGCGATTCGCTGGCTCACTCCTGATCGGAGTCTCGGTAGGCCTGCTCGCTTGCAGTGGGAATGCTGAAACCCAGGATGCTCCAGAAGAAATGCAGGTCGCAGATTTGACTATGGACGAGTGCTGGCTCAGGGATATTTCTCAGGAAGATGCCCAGGCCCGTGTCAGCCCCCGATCCGTAACTCCTGTTGCCTTCGAGAATGGCCAAGGGGTGCTCTGTTATGGGGCGCCGTCAGCAAGAGGCCGAGAAATCATGGGTGGGCTAGTCCCATTTGGTGCAGCTTGGAGAGTCGGTGCAGATGAAGCGACTGCACTACACCTCACTGGACCTGCTTCAATTGGAGGCGTCGCGCTTGAAGCCGGCGCGTACTCAATTTACGCCGAACCAGGTGCAGAAGAGTGGACATTCTTCGTGAACCCGAGCTATGAGCGCTGGGGCGTGCCGATAACGCCTGGGGTCCGGGAAACTGAGATGGCTAGCTTTACTGCCACTCCCGAGACAATGGATGAAATGGTTGAGACCATGAGATTCCGCTATGAACCGGATGATGACAACGCGATGGGAAATATCGTGTTGGAGTGGGAGAATACGCGTGTGAGCTTCCACCTACATCCGGGTGGCTGAGTCACAATATCCGGAGTAATAGAAGAGCACTGCCTCTTTAGTGGAAAAACAGAGCCCTCGGCCCTCTAGGGGCCGAGGGCTCTGTCTGTTTTCTCTCCCCTAATGGCTTCCTGCACGTTTCAGCAGTCTACCCGGCCGTGTGTCCATCATCTGGCCATCATCTATGACCAGAGTCCCATTCACAAGCAGGTAATCGACACCCAGGGCGTATCGCATTGCATCGGCTCCGAAATCTGCCTCATCCCTCAGTTCTTTTTCATCAAATATCACGAGATCGGCAATCATACCGGGAGCCACAACTCCACGACTGTAGAGCCCAAGCCGGTGCGCGGCCAAAGAACTCATTCGACGAACGGCATCCTCAAGTGTTAGAACACCGTCTTCGCGAACATATTTAGCAATCACTCGAGGAAAGGCCCCAAAGGCCCTCGGATGGGAACTCGCAGTTGTTGCTGGATTCACTGGCGAAGCATCAGTGTCGATCATGACAAAGTCTGCGCGAAGTGCTTGCCATTTCTGCTCTTCGTTCATGCTCTTCGGATTCACACTAACACCTCCATTCTGCACGAGGTCGAAAAAAGCACTCCAAACATCAGTACCTAATACCTCTGCTGCACCAGCGATCGAAAGATTGATCACATTTGGATCTGGGGCTGAAACAATCAGAACGTTATTCCAGTCCATACCAACGTGGCGATACCAATTCTCCCAATCTGAGGTGCTCTCAACCTCCTCCCTTAATCGGCTGCGTAACTCGGTATCAGAGAGCGTGGCCAGGAATACATCGGTACCCTCCGCATAGTGCCGAGGGTGCAGGAATGAACCGAGACCAATGCCATTACGGATGTACGGGTATATATCTGCAGTGATGTCCATACCTTCTGCGCGGGCAGAGTCGATCAAAGCCAGGGCATCATTCATAAGAGGCCAATTGTCCTGACCAGCAGCCTTCAGATGGTAAATATGCACAGGAACCCCAGCACCTTCACCGATCGTGATCGCCTCTCGGATCGCCTCCAAGACCGCATGGCTCTCATTCCTCATATGGGTGAAGTACACGCCACCGTACTCTCCAGCGACCCTCGTAAGTTCAATGAGTTCATCTGTGCGAGCATACACAGCAGGGGGATAAATCAACGACGTAGACGTTCCAACGGCACCATCTTCCATTGCCTGACGGACCAGCGCCTTCATCTCCTCAAGCTGAACAGGCGTCGGCTGAACGTCTCCTTCCCCAAGTACGACACGCCTGACCTGCGTTAGACCAACATCATGGACCACATTTATCGGAATCCCGAACCGTTCCATGATTGCAAAATACTCTGCATATGTGTTCCAGCGGACCGAATCACCGTCGATGATCAGGGGCGCACTTTGTGTCTCGGCACCCTGAGGTGCAGGAGATCCTCCTTCACCGGAGAGGTACGTCGTGATTCCTTGGCGTAGTTTGCTCTCTGCACTGGGTGGATCCGTGATGAGCACGAGGCTGGACTGACCCATCATGTCGATGAACCCAGGACTTACTATGCGATCCCTGGCCTCAATCGTACGAGTAGCATCCCTATCACTTAGTGAGCCGATCTCGGCAATCACATCGCCCCGGATACCCACGTCAGCTCGAAACCAGGGATTCCCGGTCCCATCAATGACGCGAGCGCCGGTGATGAGCACATCGAACGGCACCTCTCGGTCAGAGCCTGATGTGCCCCCTCCCGATACTGCACATCCAAACAAGGTGACAACTGCAACCGAGGCGGCAACGGCCATGCTACGTACAGTGCGATACATGAGTCCTCTTTGTTCCTGAAAGGCTTCAGATCCAAGAGGGTGCATCACCAGAACACGACGGGCAATGGGTGCATACGTCTACTGATTTCTGCTGTTTTCAGTGTCTAGGAGCTTACCCCAGTCGGGTATTCTGCAGCGGAGGTTATATGATGCGCATCGGATCTTCCGGGATGCTCCCGTTATTGCTATTGGCAATTTTTGTAACTGCCCCGGTGGCAACTCAGACAGTTCGGATCATTCAGACGAATGCGGCAGGAGACAATGTCCATATCATTCTCTGGCTGGCGCCCACGAGCGCAGAATCGGTCGAACCGACTCCGGCGCTCCGCTTGCGCCCGGCCCCGGGTTCTGAATCAATTGGGCCGCTGGGTGACAGCGCTTCTTATCTCACGACCTTCGCTGGAGGCTGAATGGTACGGACCTTAGCCATCCTCATGCTCATGACGCCTGCTGTGGGCATGACCCAGGAGCCCATCGTGCCGGGTCAGACCCTTTTGGGCGCCCTGGGTCCGGGTGATCGGACCCAAAACGGTCGGGCCTATGACGACTACCGGTACTCGGCCGTTCCGGGAGTGCAGGCGCGTGTCGTCGTTCGATCGCGTCAGTTGGCCGCGGATCTGAACATCTACTTCTACGACGACTACTTCGACATGCTCCCCCTGGTCGGTGCGGGCTCTGCCCTCGAGGACTCACTGGAGTTCACGGTGCCGGACGTCGATTCGCCGACTCTCATCGTGATCCGGGTCTCGACTCTAGCCGGTGATTCCGGCCCCGCTACTGGCGACTACACGATCGAGCTTTCGGAACGCCAGGACGTGAATAGGCTACTCGCTGGCTATGAGCTCGAA
Organism: Gemmatimonadales bacterium UBA1120; assembly: GCA_002313925.1. Lineage (GTDB taxonomy): Bacteria > Gemmatimonadota > Gemmatimonadetes > Longimicrobiales > Gaopeijiaceae > UBA1142. The sequence continues at coordinate 35,305 of DCAZ01000041.1, read as the reverse complement.
CCCGGCCGCTCCGTTGCGGGGAAGGGACTGTCTACGCTTCAGGGCAGTTGCGATGTCCCCCCT
>DCAZ01000041.1:2597-34915 GCA_002313925.1 Gemmatimonadales bacterium UBA1120 | reverse complement strand
CCCTACATCGAGCAGTCGCTACCTGTGCGCTCTCCCCTCACCCATGCCGCGAGCATCTGCCACTCGGGATCGTCCCTCGACAGCCATCTGCGGGGCCCGTTGTGCGTGTACGACCCGCCTCCGTCCAGATGGAGCGGCTTGAGCAACCACCGGCTCTGAATCGGATTCCCGGGCACGATCAGGCGCTTCACGACCTCGAAGCCCCGGCGCGCCTCCTGCTCCGTCCAGGAGGTGCCGTTCGCGGGATACGGCGCGAAGCCGATCGAGCCGCCGGCGTGGCAGACCGAGCAGGAGAGCTGCCCGTACCTCGGGCTCTGGATCATGTCCTGGACGCACGTGCGATAGAACTCGAAGTCGAGCTCAGGCTCCGGGGACGGCGTAAAATACTCGGCCGGGAGCATCTCGATCCACTGGAGCACGACCTGATACTCCGGGTCGCTCGTCGACTCCCAGTAGCTACCGCCCGAGTGGCCCTCGCCACCGGCCTGCTGCGCCAGCGGTTTCGTCAGGAGCCTGCTGCTCGCGGGGTTCGAAGCGTTCACGAGCTTCGTCACGACGTCATAGTTGGCCTGGGATTGGCCGGCGGTCCACATCCAGCCGTCAGGCGTCTCCGTCATGTCCGCGAGCGCGAATCGTAGGCCCGTCTGCCAGCTGTGGCACATGACGCACGCGGGGCTTCCACCCGCGTTCGGGTAGCCACGGGGTCGCGCGAACATCGGCTCGATGTTTTGGCGGTAGTAGTCGAAGTCCGCGGCGACCGTCGCTGCCGGCGCGGGCACGTCGTCGGGGGGGCGCGTGAGGCCAGCAGTGGCGAAGACGCCCACCCCCGCCACGAGCGCGAGGGCAGCGAGGCGCATGGTGCGGTCGATCCGGCCGTTGTCTCTGCTCATCGGCTGCCGCTCCCGCCGTCGTTCACTCGGTCGGGCGGAAGGATCGCGACGTCGATCCGGGCGGGCCTTGCGCCGGTCTGCATCTTGGCGACGATCTCATGGGTCTGGAGGTCGATCGCGATCGTGTAGTCGGACCCGGACACCGCGACGTACATGTACTTGCTGTCGGGCGTCGACGTCATCCAGTTCGCGGTTGGCCCGACCTCGATCCCGCCGAGGAACTCGTAGTCAGGGAGTGACCAGCCGTAGATGCGGCTGTCGAGCCGGCTCGAGGCCCACACGGCAGAGCGGTCGGGGAGCACCTCGAGGCCGTGCATCGGCGCTCCTTGGTTTCCGTCTGCGTTGCGCTGCCACGCCGGGAGCGGTGGCGGGAAGAGCATCCGCTCTTTCTCACCTGTCTCCCAGTCGAGCACCCAGATGCCGTTCACGCCGGTGCCGTGGGCGAACAACTTGTCGGTCGAGCCGTCGTCCCCCGCCAGCAACGCCATCGGCCGCACGGTGTGGTGCCCGCCTTGGTCATCGACGAGCGAGAGCGTCCGGACGACCTCGTCGATGTTCGGGTCGATGACCTCGATCGAGTTCTCGCTACGCGCATTCAGTCCCGCGAGGACCCAGTTCCCATCCGGGCTCACGTACACGTTGTGGATTCCCGTCGTGACAGGAATGCTCCCGAGCTTCTCGTGTGTGTCCAGGCTGAACACGTCGACGAAGGGCGCGGCGGCGATCCCGACGTAGATCTTGCGATGCTTTTTGTTGATCGCCGCCTTGTTCGGCCGAGCTGTGAGCGGGAGCTGCTCGACGAGCTGCAACGAGCGGGTGTCATAAACGTCGAGCGTATTCTCCACCTCGCTCGTGCAGTAGTAGTAGAGCCCCTCCGGGTGAGCGAAGAGATTGTGCGGCCTGGGACAGCCCTCGATGACGCCTACGACCTCGTTCGTCAACGGATCGATGATGTGTTGGACGTTGCCGGCGTTGTTGCTCTGCAGGATCCGGACAACGACCCCGTCGTAGGAGTCGAGCCGTGGGACCTTCTGAGCCGAGAGCGGTGTCCCAAAGAGCGACGCTCCCAAGAACAACAAGAAGAAATGGTTCGTCCGCGTGGCGTTCATCAACGTCCTCCCAAGGCAGTGGGCACCCTTGCCCTTAAGGGACCTTCTGGCGAGGGTCCCTTCTCTTAACTGAGCGCTGATAGTTAAGTACAGCAAGCTCTTCGATGTCGCTATCTGGTAATAAGGCTGAGACAAGCACAAGTAGATAGAATGCGGGTTCTCCAGACAATCTTATTCATAGGCAGCTTTGCTGCTGTGCATCTCCCTGTAGATGCACAGGAACCCCCAGACACCATCCCCTCGGACAGTGTTATCGCACTTTCGGGTGTCCGGGTCGAAGTAGCCAGAATGCGAGCGGGCGTCATCCCGATCGTGGAAGCACCGTTTCCGGTAGATATAATTAGCCGAAACCGTATCGAGCGGGCCTATCACTCAGTGGCTGAAATACTTGAAAACCTTCCGGGTGTAAGTTTAGGCGACCAAGTGGGAAGCCCATTCCAACCTGATCTTCGCCTTCGAGGGTTTAGCGTTTCTCCGGTTGTAGGCCTTCCTCAGAGCATCAGTGTCTTCATAGACGGCGTGCGGGTAAACGAAGCCGACGCGGCTCAAGTGCATTTCAATTTACTGCCTATGCGTGATTTAGAGCGGGTGGAACTTGTACGAGGACCAGCTGGAAACTTCGGGAAAAACTCTTTGGCGGGTGCCCTTAACCTGGTCACCCGCCGAGGGCTTGGAGACAGTCAAGTAGAGCTAGAAGTGTTCGGTGGTGATTTCGGGGATCTTGGAGGCTCACTTCTAGCATCCGGAGAAGCTGCCGGCTTCGACCTCTACAGTCGCCTGTCGTACCGTCAAACCGATGGATGGCGAATGAAGAACCATGCCCAACAGCTCCAGGCTTTCATAAAAATAGGTAGAAGGGGCGTTCGATCCGACGCCTGGATCTCGTATACGCTATCATCGGATTCAATCGAAGGTCCCCAGGCACTTCCAGAGTCCTGGCTTGAGGGTGGAGCACTGCCGCCAGATATCTCATCACCACCCACAGACCGCAGAGAACTTCAGTATACAGGAGGCAATGGGGATTACTTTCGACCGCGGCTGCACTTCTTTAACGCACACCTTGAACAAACCTTGAGCTCGGCGTTGGAGATTAGTCTTTCTGGTTTCGCTCGCTTCACCGACTTCAATCAATTCAATGACAATGTCACCGAGCCAGATGTGATGGGACTAACCGGAATCGCTTCAGGAGGCAGTGCGCTACAAGTCAGATACGAACCCAACGCTGATGTAAGAATCGCAACTGGCATCGATATAGCTAGGAATGATGTTGATATCGAGATCTTAGAGGTACCTAATCGCGCTTTTCCTGACATAGAACAAAAGACAACGGAACTCGCCGGTACCAATGAGAATAACCTGGGACTTTATACAGATCTCTTTTGGCGAGCAGGACGACGAACTGCTCTTCACAGCTCTCTCCGCTTTGATCATGTAAGCGTACCCTTTAGAGACTTTCTAGACCCGGAACACAACGGCGACAACCAATTCAATCAAATCACAGGCGCCCTCGGCGTAAGTCAGGAAACCTTACCTGGCGTAAGATTATTCGTGGGCTACGCCCGAGGGTTTCGGGCACCTGTGATCCTCGAAATCACATGCGCTGACCCAGAAGACCCCTGTCCGCTTCCTTTCGAACTTGGTGCCGACCCTCCACTGGAACCGGTCACTACTGACTCTTGGCAAGCAGGTTTCCGCACTGAGCGTAGCCAGATGAGCACAAGCGTTACGGCATACTGGTCTGAAGTTCACAACGATCTTTTCAGCGTGGTCGATCCAGAACAACCAACGCGTGGGTTCTTCACGAACCTTGAAGGCACACGGCGTATTGGCCTAGAGGGTGCTATGACGATCAAATCAATCCCAGTGCTTCCAGGAGCGAGCATCCAAGGATCAATCGCGTGGACTCGTGCTACGTTTGAAACCCATGCCACGTTGGCAGCCCCCTTCCTTGAGGAAGAGGAAGAGGAGACTCTAGATCAAATCCTTCCCGCCCCAGTCGTTGAGCCAGGAGACCGCTTCCCTTTGATCCCAGCTTTCACCGCTGGACTAGCTATTAGCTATGAGAGAGGTGAATACCAATCAGACCTATCGCTCCACTATGTGGGTGAACGATTCCTCGTGGGTGATGAGGGCAATAAAGGAAACTTCGGAAAACTCGCTGGCTACGCCCTACTTAACCTGGATATCAGCAGAGTAGTGGGGCCTGCTACACTCTATGCAGAGGTAAAGAATCTACTTGACCAATCGTACAATCCTTTTGGGCTCATTTCTCCCAATGTCCGTGGTCCATCGGAAGAAGTCGAACCCTTCTTCACCCCTGGGCTACCTCGTCGGATGCTCATAGGAGCAAGGTTACGACTTCACTAAAGTCAGCTGGCCTAACGCTTTGGTCCCACCCTACCAAGTTGTCTGCCCCACCTAGCCCTGCTCTCAAGAGCGAGCAGTTTCCGCATGATCGCAGCCCCGTCAAGCCTCGTTGCTCCAAGAATTTCAGCGGCTTCAGCAAACGGGAGAGGGGCTTCCTCACTCAATTCAGCTAGGCTTTCATCATCTCCTTCTAGTGGTGCGAACCCCTGCCTTGGGTCTTCCTCTTCCCCTTCAAGCATATTTTCTGCGGGTACGAGTTCATCTGGATTTGCAGGCCCTTCAGCTGTCACCCTCCCCGCTCGTCTATTCGCAGCGTCGATGGAATCCAGCAGTCGCTGAGCCATGGAGAGGTTCCATTTAGCGTCAGCTTGATCAGGACTTAGGCGAAGTGTGTTGCGGTTGGCTTGGACCGATGCACGAGCATGGACCCTCATCGAGTCAACATGCTCAGCTGAAACAGCCCGGAGAAGGCGTGACACACCTAGGTTATAGAGCGCGAGCTTCGTGACTTCATCGTCATTACTCTCCACACCAAGAGCTAATTCTTCCTCAGCTCCGGCACTTCCAAGTTCAAGCAAGCTCGTACCAAGATTATATCGGAGATCTAGACGCAGAGAATCCAAGTCTATTCTACTCTGATATACCGCTGCAGCTTTTGGCAAATCTCCACTCCGATGGAGTCGATTGGCGCGCTCCACACTCTGGCGCTCATTCGCCCATGTGAAGATAAGACCGGCAAGGGTCAGAGATATCACTGTCACGCGTAGCCATGAGTCTCCGAACACAAAATCCATCTTGGAGCTATTCAAGTTCGTGGCTCATTGAGGCGGGGAGATTCTATGACTCCACCTGAATCCATCTTTCCTTCCAGGAAGAGAAGGGGCACTGCCAACAAGAGAATCCAGAGTGCCACTCCTACAGGTTCACCACCTAGAGCTGAGGCACTCTCTGCTCTCCGAAAGCGAGCTTGCAGGGTACGAAGCCCTGCCGCCCCACGAACATCGTGATAGCTACCACCTCCTGCGATCGCGATGCTTCGGAGCAAATCTTCATTCAACCGTGATACGACAGGTTCACCATCATCCCCAAGAACCAGAACGGGATCCTCTCCTGTGGTCATAAGACTCGAGCCCGCACTGGTACCTACTCCCGCCGTCCAAATACGAATCCCCGTCTCCGTGGCAACTGCAACTGAATCTAGAATCAAAGCCGGGTCTTCATGACCCTCCCCGTCAGTGATCAAAAGAATTGCTTGTTGAGCTTCCGGCCTGTGGCGCGCATTAAGTATCTCTGTCGCGTGCTTGATCACCAGGGATAGTGAAGTGCCCTGGTCACGCTCTTCGATCAGATCCGGAGCGAGTGACGCTGTAAAGAATCGCACGAGTTCGGGGTCATCTGTCATCGGAAGCACGGTATACGGCCAGTCCGCAAAAATGGCGAGTCCGATTCGCTCTTGCGTCAAAGACTCAGTGACTGCATTGACGACTTCCTTGGCACGGTCCAGCCGGCTCGGAGCAACGTCATTCCCAGTCATTGAAAGAGAAACATCTACTGCAACCACAAGATCTACCGGCTGTTCAGGATCCAGTGTCGGGCCAAAGTCGATGTGTGGGCCCGCAGCCGCTATGGTCAATGCCAAGCTTACTCCAATGAGGCACCATAGCCGACTCTTGGGAAACCTGTGAAGGTCGATCGAAGTCAACCTTCTAGCCGCATTTCTTCCGCCGAAAGCCTCCTCAAGCCTCCGGTATCTACGCCATTGGGCGGTAAGAGCTGACCCCACCACCAATACGATGATCGGAGCCAACGCCAAAAGTGCAGGATGAGAGAAGGTCACGGTAATACACCCCAACGTGAGCCACGAAGCGTGTTTGCTCCTGCCATAAACGCCATCGACCCTATCATAAGCCATAGCCCGAGGGGGACCGATTCTTCGCGTTCTGTGATGACTTCCGATGCTACCTCAAGTCTGTCGATTTCATCGTAGATAGCTTCCAGTGCCTCCACATCTGTGGCCCGGAAGTAACGCCCACCCGTAATTCGAGCAGTCTGTGTCAAAACAGTTTCCATTTCATCCACAACCGCGCGTGGACCCTGTTCAGCACCGATCGCAATCGGGTAAACCTTCACATCGAATGCTGCTGCTGCTCGAGCTGCAACTGCTGGGACGATTCCAGCTTTGTTATGAGCACCATCCGTTACAAGGATGAGAACCTTAGATGTGTGAGGGGCATCCCTGAGGAGCCCAGCCCCGGCAGCAATCGCCCCGGCAACATCAGTACCGTCAGTTAGCAGACCGACCTCCATCTCATCCACAGCCATCTCGACTACGTATGTGTCATGGGTCACAGGCAACCTGATCAAAGATTCACCAGCAAAAAACACCAAGCCGACATCATCTTCACGATTTTCAAGAAAACGAAGAACGGTAGCCTTTGCGGCTTGCAGTCTAGTTGTTCGCTCCGCCATGTCTTCTGCCCACATCGAAGTCGATAGATCGATCGCGAACGCGACTCCTACACCCTCGGTGAGTGGCTCCTCCAGGATCCGGACAATACGTGGCTGACAAAGCGCTAAGATCAGGAATCCGAGTGCGGTTAACCGCATCGCACTGGGCAAGGTTTCCAACGTGCGAGCTCTCCAGCCAAGGAGTGCAAGTGCTTCAGCCGGTTCCCCACGAGCTATGAGCAGTCCCGCTAGACCTTTGGGTCGTACCCACCACCACCACGCAGGCAATAGGCTTAGGAGAACCAAGAAGCCCGGTTGTCCAAACTCGAAACTCATGGTTCCCTGCTCCTAGACTTTTCGACCCAATTCCTCAGCGCCCGCCAGTCGCTTTCTGCGGAGTCCGCATCCGGCCGGAGACGACCAAACTTCACAACTTCCGCCACATCCATCGACCCATAAAGATTGAGAAAAGATCCGTTAACCCCCCTACCGAGTTGCAACATCAACTCCGAACTCGTGAAACTCGGCCCCCAGGCCACATCCAGACCTTCAACATAAGTGCGCACTGCTCGGCTACTACGACCGTAGAATTCCTCCACTTCCTCATTTAGGTGCAAACCCAGACTGAAAATTCGATCAAGCTCGTCTAGGGCAGCTTGCCACCGGACCAAAGAGGGATCTGGACCAAGGGAAGCATCGAGCAATGCTTCCTTGCTGCCCCGCTCTGTAAGCAGTTTCCTCACCATCGGGGTCATGGCTACGAGAAGCACGGTCGACAGCGATACAATCAAGACAAGGGAAAGCCAGTCCCAGTTCGCTCCCAATACATCAGAAGGCAACCTTGGTTCTAGGCCAGCACTGATGTCTCCTGGCTGAATTGGTGATGCGATCCAAACAGCTTGTCTGGCAACAGGAACTCGCTCTAGCACTGCAAGTCCAGAATCGGCAGCAATACCACTCCATTCCCCGATCACTGACCCAGTGTGGAAGGATGGACCCTCTATTCCTGTCGCTGGACCTATGAAGACATCCAATCCAGGTACAGGCACCAACCCGATTTGAAAGGCAATCAGTGGATAGATGAGCGTCAGTATTCCCCCATCACCGAACGCTTCTGACTCCCAGTCAACCTCCCTGAAGCTCTCCAGGCCGAAGGCACTAGGTACTGTGTCAGGAAAATACACCACGCTGCCTGAGGGTACCGCGATTTCAACGTATAGCTCGAAGACATCACCCTGGCCTACGGTGTCTGCTGAAAGTGAGCCGGTTGCTTCCAGCGATATTTGGGCTGTGAGCGATACCGTTGTTGTCCCAGCCACCAGCACCCAGGATATCGCCAAAGCAAGATGCATTCTCTTCATCATGTGACTCGCTCTCGGCGACGAAAGAACCTGATCAATGGCAGGACATAGTCTTCCGTCGACGTAACCTCAACTACATCCGTCTGGAGCTGGCGGAAAAGCTTGTCGATCGCAGCCCTCTCCCCGGATCGGCTCTCTGCATAATCCTGGCGCACGAGCTTGTCGCTTGTATTCAAGACCCGCCTTATACCAGTCTCCGGATCAGCGAGCGCTAGCAGGCCAACATTGGGCAGCGTTGCTGCTCCTGGATCTGTGACTCGAATCGGAATCAAGTCATGCTCACGACTGAATCGCCTCGCATCTGCCGAGAACGAGGAATCCGATTTGTCGTCTAACAGAAAGTCACTAACTAGGAAAACTGCAGTCCTTTGGTGAAGAACTCTAGCTGCATACTCGAGCGCACATGAGAGCTTCGTGCCTTTCCCAGAAGGACGAAACGAGAGGAGATCTAATACCAAGCGCATCGCGTGGCTGCGCCCACTATCCGGGGGTATGTAGAGTTCCACACGATCAGTCACAATGAGCAGACCAACGCGATCGTTGTTGCCCGTAGCCGCTAGTGCAAGGATCCCTGCGATCTCAGAAGCGATCACCACATTCGGCTTAAGCCCTGTTCCAAAATCCTTAGATGCTGAGCAATCAACAATCAGAAGAACACTGAGTTCCCGCTCTTCAACGTGCTCTTTGACAAAAAGATGACCACGCCGAGCGGTAACATTCCAGTCGATCGCCCGCACATCGTCACCCGGCTGGTATTCCCGAACATCTGAGAACTCCATCCCGCGTCCCTTAAAAACCGATCGGTACTCTCCGCTGAACAGCGACTCAACCAGTCCGCGGGTACGCAACTCGATACGCCGCAACCACGCAGTTACCTCTTTAGAAAATACTCGCTCGCCGTCCACAGCCTTCAGGGGGTCGGAACAGCCCCGAGCACCCGCCGCATAATCTCCTTAGTATCGATACCTCGGGCGTCTGCTTCATACGTGGTCCGCAGCCGGTGCCTCAGAACAAGCGGCGCCATCGCTTTAACATCATCTGGAAGCACAAAATCTCTACCCCTCAGATACGCGCGGGCGCGGGCTGTCCGGGTTAGAAAGATCGTCGCACGCGGAGACGTACCAAAATCGATCAAGTCCTCGAGATCTTCTAATCCATAGACTCCTGGTTCCCTGGTAGCGAAAGCGAGTTCCACGACATAGTCAAGGATTTTCTCATCTAGGTGGACTGCAGCGACCTCAGCGCGAGCAACTGAAATCTGCTCGACTGTGGCAACGGCTTCGATCGGCCGAGAATCTGTGCTCGCAACACGGCGAACAATCATTTTTTCTTCATCTCGGGACGGGTGGCTGATATCAAGCTTCAAAGCAAAGCGATCAAGCTGTGCCTCAGCTAGCGGATATGTTCCGTGCAGTTCGACCGGGTTCTGGGTCGCTAGCACCATGAACGGGGAGTCCAGCAAGTGTGTCTCTCCCGCAATTGTGACCTGCCGTTCTTCCATTGCTTCTAGCAAGGCAGCCTGCACCTTCGGAGGTGCGCGGTTGATCTCGTCAGCCAGAATGATATTTGAGAAGATCGGGCCCTTGTGCACTCTAAAATCACCAGTTCTTTGATCAAAAACTGGAGTACCGACAATATCGGTTGGCAACAGGTCGGGAGTGAATTGGATTCTGCGAAATCCAGTTTGAATCGCTTCAGCTAGCGTGCGAACCATCAGCGTCTTAGCGAGGCCTGGCAGACCCTCGAGCAATACATGCCCCCCAGTCAGTAGCCCGACGAGAAGCCCCTCCACAGCATGATCTTGCCCAACAACCCGCTCATGAACTGCTTCCGAAATCTTAGTTAGTAGATCGTCTTCTTGCCTTGCAATCGCGCTCTCCACTAGGCGCTCGCGTCTTGTGTAGCTTCGTGACACTCAATCCGGTCTACAGGATATCGGACTCCTTCGATTTGTTCCGAATCTAGTGAACCAAGATCCTCGGAGAGTATCGGGAAGTCTTTACGCTTGGTCATCGTCATTGAGCCGGTGATCTCCTCTTAGGCTTAAGCGGGAAAACAATCTTCGCGGACGCAGGCCAAGACGCTAGGCACAAGCCGGTGTCCCTAACCTTTCTCGAGCAGTTCCCAGAGCTCTTTCGATGGTTAGTGCTGCAGCAAGCAGGGCCTCATCCGCTCCAGAAGTCCCTACTAGTTGGAGACCAACTGGCATGCCCTCGTCGTCGAGTCCTACCGGGATGGTCACTGCGCAGAGGCCAAGCATATTCACACAGCAGGTCGGACGGAGTGCGGTGATGTTGGTCTGCAGGTACGTGTTCATATCCTCTAGCTCAGCTACAGGCGGAGGTGTGATGATTGTGGCTGGAAGTACCAGCAAAGACCCTTCCTGGAAGAGCCGGTCCGCCACAGACATCAGTCGATAGTGCTCTTTTACAGCGAAGGCATAACCTGGATCAGAAAGAAGGTCTGCGGCTTTAAGTCTATGTCCTATAGTCGGATGAACAATATCGAGCCACTCCGGAAGCTCCTGCTCGAGGAAGGCCTTACACTCTGCACCGGCGATACCACTGCGCATGTAATGGTCAAAGGCTTCATCCAATAGGGAGCCGTCTACATTCGTACGTTGTACACCAACCACTTCCAGTTCGTCGAGCGCTGCATGGATCTGGGCACTGATGTCGCTCGGGCAATCGTCCCAAATCAAACAACTAGGTAGGGCGATCCGTAGGGATGAGGGTTTGGTCGTGGTGATATGCGCCAGAAAAGCTTCTGGATCCCCCCAAGCCGGATCTACAGCGCCAAAAAAATATGCTGCGTCTTCGACAGACCGAGCCAAACCTCCCACACTATCCATTGTACTGCTTAGTGGCACGACTCCATCAACTGGCCAGCGACCCCAGGTCAGCTTGTGTCCAACGGTCCCAGTCATTGCTGCAGGTATCCGTATAGAACCTCCTGTATCGGACCCAAGGGCCAAAAAAGCGGACCCTTCCCATAGGCTCACCCCCGCGCCGCACGAGGAACCTCCTGGTATCCGATGAACTTTCTCATCCCAAGGATTCCGCGGTGTCCCCCAGTGCGGATTGATACCGACTGCCCCAAAGGCGAATTCGACTGTGTGTGTTTTGCCAATCATGACCGCCCCTTGAGCACGGAGCTGGGCAACCAGCCAGGCATCATTTGACCACACATCCGGCAACTGCCGCGCTGTTCCCGCAAACGTAGGAAATCCTTTCACGCCATAGAGGTCTTTGGCCGAAATAGGGATCCCATGAAAAGGTCCTGGAGCAACTCCGCGAGCCAGAAGCTCGTCGGCCCCTCGAGCCAATCGGATGGCTCCTTCGAGATCGAGAGATTTGTAGGCGTTCAGGTAATCCCCATGCTCCTTGTGCCGACTCACTGCGATCTCGGTCAGCTCCGCAGCAGAGATCATCCGGTATCTTATGGCTTCTGCTAGTCGTGATAGAGGTTGTGCAAGAATGTCATCCATGACGGCATGATAGGTCGAGTTCGTCACAACTCGCGAATCCTCTACGTGGCGGCTTGACCATTTCAGTATGCGCATTGGATGTTGATCACCCCCACACGTCTTCCCTGAGCTTGAGATCACATCATGAAACAGCGACTCCTCACTCCACTGATTCTGTTTGCCATCGCATTCGCTGTAACCCACACACATCTCGAGGCGTCCTTAATTCAACAGGAAGAGGAGCAGGAAGAGGGCCCAGGGGACGACAAGTCCTACTCAGATGTCATAACTAGTGAAGCTGTAACAAGTACGGGGCTCTTCACCACACATATGATCGGTGACGACCTATACTACGAAATCCCGCTCAATGAGCTCGGCCGGGAGATGCTTCTATTGACACGGATTGCTAAGTCTGCAGACGGCTCAGGCTATGGCGGATCTAAGGTCAATACATCCGTCGTACGCTGGGACCGTAGAAACAAGCGCGTATTTCTGCGGCTCGTGAGTCACCAAAACTATGCTGATGATGGTGAACCGATTGCGCGTGCGGTTGCCAGTTCCAACTTCGAGCCATTGATCCACACGTTTGAAATCGAGACGTTTTCGAACGATTCTTCCGCCCTGGTAATCAACGTCACTGATCTCTTTACAGACGACGTCTCGATGCTGGGCTTACAGAAGAATAGGCGTGAAACCTATGGAGTCCGAAGGGTGGACCCAGACCGCACTTTTGTTCTCCGGTCGAGTGCGTATCCCCGAAATGTTGAGGTACGCCGGCTACTCACCTATGAAGCCTCTGAACCTCCTTCCAATGATCCAACAAACACGCTGTCTATGGAGATGCATCATTCGATGCTCGCCCTACCTGACAACCCGATGCAGCCCAGACTCTGCGATGAGCGCGTGGGCTTCTTCAGTACGAGCCAGATTGATTACGGGCTCGATGAGCAGCGTGCTACAGAACGGTGTTTTATAACACGCTGGCGCCTAGAACCCAGCGACCCAACTGCCTTCGCTCGCGGAGAACTCGTCGATCCGGTAGAGCCCATCATCTACTATATCGACCCGGCAACACCTATGAAGTGGCGACCGTACCTGAAGCAAGGCCTGGAAGATTGGCAGATTGCTTTTGAAGCAGCAGGCTTCAGTAACGCAATCATCGCGAGGGATGCGCCGACACCAGATGAGGACCCGGATTGGAATGCCGAGGATGCCCGTTACTCAGTGATCCGCTACCTGGCATCAACAGTTCAAAATGCTTCAGGCCCACACGTTCACGACCCTCGCACAGGAGAGATCCTCGAGAGCGATATCCAGTGGTACCACAACGTGATGAACCTACTCAGAAATTGGTTCTTTATTCAGACTGCAGCTGCAAATCCTGATGCACGAGGAGTCGAATTTAGCGACGAAGTCATGGGCGAACTCATCCGCTTCGTTTCCTCGCATGAGGTAGGGCACACACTCGGCTTACAGCACAACATGCAGTCGTCTGCTGCATATCCAGTTGACTCGCTCAGAACCCGCTTCCCGTGTCGGATGGGTATTGCTCCATCAATCATGGATTATGCGCGTTTCAATTATGTGGCCCAGCCCGGTGATGATACGTGCTTCATGCCTGCGATTGGCCCCTACGATCGATTTGCGATCGAGTGGGGATATAGGCCGATGCCGGGAGAAAATGAACTGTCTGAACGCGAGGGTTTACGGGAAATGGTGGTCACACAAACCGCTGATCCTGTATATCGATTCTCGAGTCCGACTGGGGCGGATCCAACCGCACTCACAGAGGCTATCGGAGATGATGCCATGAGGGCGTCTGGCCTTGGTATTGCGAACCTCAAACGAATCGTAGACAACCTGAAGGCCTGGACATATCAAGCAGGTGAAGACTTTTCGGATCTTGAAGAGCTCTACACCAACGTCATAGGACAGTGGAACCGTTACTCCGGTCACGTACTCACCAATATTGGAGGCGTCGTTCTTACCCGAAAACGCCAAGGCCAGGAAGGAGTTCAATACGAACGTGTGCCGAAGGAAAAACAGGAAAGAGCGATGGATTATCTGAATAATCAGGTGTTTGCTACGCCTACCTGGATGCTCCGCTCAGATATACTCAACCAGTTCCAGGACTCTGGAGCACCGGATGTCGTGCGACAAAGGCAAGTCAGCACCCTGAACCAAGTCCTCAATACTGACCGCATGAAACGTCTCATAGAGCAAGAAGCCTTCCATGGGTCGGCAGCGTACTCACTGAGTGAGATGATGAGCGATCTCCGTAATGGTGTATGGTCTGAATTATCTAGTGGAGACGAAGCAGATGTATACCGCCGGAATCTCCAGCGAGCCTACCTAGGACGTATGGACGAACTGATGAATGATGAAGAGGCTCTACAGACTGACGTTGCTCCTTATGTGCGGGCACACCTTAATGCACTCCTAGAGGGGTTGCTTCAGGAACAGCAGGCACGAAATGGGGCTAGCCTCAACGCCACTGCGCTCCACTACGATGACTCGATGGCTCGTATCCAAGCTATATTGGAACCGAACGGGTAGGTGTCTAGTGGGGAGTTAGGTGAGTCGAAGACCTATGTGCATGGGTACGGCGAGCGAGAGGCCCAGCGACTCATGGACCAAGCTGGATCTGTCCGGGATCTGATCCACCACGACACCGCGTTCCCGCCAGACAGTAGGATCCTCGAGGTCGCCTGTGGAGTCGGTGCGCAAACGGTTGAGATAGCTCAGCAACTCTCGGATTGTCGTTTCGTGTCATTCGACAAGATCCCGCATTCGGTTGGGTTGGCCAAAGTGCGTGTTCGGGCAGCTGGACTGCAGAGGGTACATCTACTTACCGCTGATCTGTTTGAAGCTCCGTTCAAACCCGAAAGCTTTGACGTGTTATTCGTCAGCTATCTGCTCGAGCACCTACCTGACCCTCTTGCTGCGCTGACCAGCCTCAAGGCACTTCTTCGCCCCGGTGGTGACTTACTCGTCGTAGAAGGAGATCATGGGTCCTGCTACTTCCATCCAGACACCCTAGAGGCCATTCGTGCGTGGAAGTGCCTCATCGAGGTTCAGGCTGGACTCGGATGCGACTCCGAAATCGGACGAAGACTGTATCCACTACTTCAGTCGGCAGGTTTCGAAGATGTGCGAGTCTCCCCACGTATGGTCTATGCAGACCAGAGTCGTCCGCACGTACAAAATCAGTTCGTACTTCAGACCATTGTGCCCATGGTCGAGGGCGTCAGGACTGAGGTGCTCGCCAAAGGTCTGATGTCTCCTGCCGAGTGGGAGAAAGGCGTCGCAGACCTGCAGAAAACCGGACTCAGCTCAAAGGGCACCTTCTGTTATACATTCTTCAAAGCCAGCGCTACAAAGCGCAGCTAATCTGGATGCCGCTGAGCTAAGCTAGGACTGAACGACTAGGCTAAAGGAAGATTCAGCTTGCGTGGCCTATCTCCGGATCTCTGCACCCGCAAGTGGTGGAGTCGTCCTGGGATTACGTCTGACCTTGGTAGCCTGTTCAAAGGCGTATCCTAGCCCAAATAAGCGGGGCTCACTGAACGGTCGACCGAGAAATGAGATTCCAACCGGAAGCTGATCACTGGTAAAACCAGCTGGGACAATCAAGTCTGGAAACCCCGTGAGATTGGCAATATTCGTAGCGGATACGCCGCCACCGCCACCGCCGTTTACTAAAGAAGGACGAGTAGGTGAAGTCGGGTATACGATCGCATCAAGGTCTTGGGCATCCATGAGTCCGGACACGATACTCTGTGCCATCGGGAGCCCGTAGTTCTTCATTGCTATGTACTCATGGTCATCGAGCGTTCCACTCTCCTCCTCCTGAGCGAGAAGTGACCAGCGTGTAGGGTTTGGTGTCCCACCTTCTGGAGTGAGTGACATAATCTTCATCGAACGCTCTGCCATTTCACTGAGAGTCTTCGGGTATTCACGCCCAATTGTAGCCAAGTACTCGGGGATCTGAGCACGAAACTCTCGCCAGCGGATCGTCGTATACCAGTCACCCTTGACATCAAGCAGCCATTGAGGGAAATGAACGTCCAGTACAGTTGCGCCTTCGGCTCGCATCGCCTCGAGCGAAGCCTCAATGATCCAGTCGACCTCAGTATCTTGACCTAAGAAATCTCGGGCAATTCCGATCCTTGCATCACCGAGTGCACTCACGTCCAAGAATTGGGTGTAATCGGTTTCAAAACGATTGGAACTCTTACTCGTCGCAACGTCATCCGGGTCTATTCCAGTCATAACACCCAGCATCGCTGCCACATCGTACACATGCCGTGCCATAGGTCCTGCCATGTCAAAAGAGAGGGCGAGCGGCACGATACCATCACGACTCAATAAACCATGTGTTGGCTTGAGTCCGGCTATACCGTTGGCTGTAGTTGGTCCGCGAACGGATCCACCTGTGTCGGTGCCGATACCCAACTGCGCAAAAGCGGCCGCGATTGCTGCGCCTGTTCCTCCAGAAGAGCCCGCCGGAGACCGCTCTATATCATGAGGATTCCTGATGAATCCACCGACCGAACTCATCGTCACACCAGACGCGAGTTCGCTCATGTTGAGCTTCGCTAAAATGATCGCGCCTGCACTCCTTAGCCTTTCAACGATGAATGCGTCATCCGGTGGAAGTGACCCTGCCAAAAGCAGTGAGCCTGCAGTGGTAGGCATGTCAGCAGTATCGATGTTGTCCTTAAGTGCTACGGGGATGCCATGTAGTGGAGAACGCGGTCCACTCAGCCTGCGTTCCTCATCAAGGATTCTCGCGGTCTCTAAAGCCTGGTCATTTAGCCAGAGCACAGCGTTGAGACGGGGACCATCCTGATCGTAGGCCTGAATCCGAGCGAGATATAGTTCGACGAGGCGCTCAGAAGTCAGAGTTCCTGAGTTAAAGGCGGCGTTGATATCCTCAATCGTCGCCTCGGAGAGGCCAAGTATTTGAGCTGACAAAGCGTTCGTAACAGGTGCATACAAACCCATGAACAAGCCAAGTAGTAGCGTGGTACGCCAAACACATCTCGCTGTACTCATTGTCACACCTCTTTCACTGGATTCCGGGAATGCTAGACGCCAGATATCGGCTTTCTCGAACAAGCGCACAAGCTCGGCAACCTCTATCCTTCTTCGACTGTAGCACAATACGATGGCTCTCGTTAAACCCGGCAAAAGCATCAATAAGTTGTCCGCTAGCCCGCTCTACCTTACCATGCGCGAGTTCCCCAGGCAGGAGTCAGGTTAGGTGAGTGATACAGACGCCTTCGAACCCGTCCAAAACGCAAGTGCTCCCTCTCCCGCTGTCGGCCACTCGGATACGGTCGTCATCATGCCCGAAACGAGACCCGAGTGGTCCCGACGGAATTTTATCAAGGGAGTCATCGCTTCCGGAGTAACTGTTTCCGGAGCTATTTACTTTGGCCCAGCACTAACGCGCCCGCAGTCTTTATCAGCACAGGGCGTGGAGCGCCTGATCACACTCAACATCAATGGCCAAACTCGTCGGGTTGACGTACTGCCGGGTGAGACACTGGCGATGACACTTCGTTATAAACTCGGCCTTACAGGCACAAAACTAGGCTGTGACCGCGCCGAATGTGGTGCGTGTACAGTGCTGATCAGTGATGTGAACCACTACTCCTGCACACTATTGACGCACCGGGTTGGAAATCGTGAGGTAACGACTGTTGAGGGACTAGAAGGTGCAAATGGACAATTGCACCCGGTGCAACAAGCATTTATCGATGAATTAAGCCCACAATGTGGATTCTGTACGCCGGGACAAGTTATGTCAGCAGTCGCCCTGCTCAGGTCAAACCCGAACCCAACGCGCGATGAAGCCCGAATCGCGATGGCTGGTAATCTCTGCCGTTGCGGTGCATATGATCATTATCTGAACGGTGTGATGCGGGCCGCTGAGGAGACGTCAAATGCCTGAGTTACTTGGCAAAGATTTCATACCACCGGATATCCGAGGGAAAGTCACCGGAGCAGCAAAATACGCCGAAGATTTTCGGATGGACGGGTTGGTCTACTGCAGACTCCTTACGAGTCCGATGCCACATGCACGGGTGCGGAACATTGATTTAACTGAAGCATTACGCATGGCGGGCGTCGTGGACGTTCTCACGGCGGACGAGGTACCCGAGCAGCCCGGTGCGGCAACTAACATTCTAACGAATGAGCCCCATTTTGTGGGTGAGCCCATTCTCGCCGTAGCTGCGGTCGATGAAACCACCGCTCAAAACGCGATTGAAGCAATTAGGCTCGATCTGGAGCCGCTACCCTTCTGTGTAGATCCGCTTGAGAGCCTACGGCCTGGTGGTCCTAATGCTTATCTCGAAGGTAATACGGTCGTACCGCGTCAGGGGGTACAGGAGCTTAAATGGAGTACGGAAGACTTTGAGGCGGCCGAGGAAGGTCAACTCCCGATGGGAGAGCCGGGGGCAGAGTGGTCTTATGGTGATTTGGAAGCGGGTTTCTCGGGAACGGCACTTACGCTTGACGAGACGTTTGTCACGGCAAGTCACTCCCATCACTCAATGGAGCCCCGGACAGCACTAGCCTACTGGGAAAATGGTAAGTGCCACGTTCGTGGGTCGACCCAGAGCCAAAGTTTCGTGGTTCCGGGTCTAGCGAATTATATCGGTATTGAGCCAGAGAATTTGGTTTATGTTGCTGAATACTGTGGTGGTGGATTTGGCTCCAAGGGTAGTGCCTACCCGTGCATGGCAATTCCTGCGTACATGTCCAAGAAGACTGGGCGACCTGTTCTGATGAGGATCAGCCGTGCGGAAGAGTACTACTTGGGGTCAGCTCGACCTGGTTTTCAGGGCCGCATCAAGATGGGATTTCAAGAGGACGGGCAAATCTCGGCTGTTGACCTGTACATCGTTCAAGAAAGCGGATCGAACGGTGGGGGCGGTGATATGGGTGCTGCGGCGAGTGCGGTCTCCATCGTTTATACCCCTCTGGCAATGCGTTACCGCGGTATTTCAGTGCTAACCAACACACCTCCTCGGGGTGCCCAGCGTGGCCCTGGACAAAACCAGATCGCCATGGCAGTGGAGCCGCTTTTAGATAAAGCAGCTCGGCAATTAGGAATCGATCTCGTGGCGATTCGGCGCATCAACGCTCCGACAAATGACTCACGGTATGGAGCGAGCAGGCAACCTGTTACAAGCGCACACCTTCGTGACGCCCTGGACATGGGAGCAGAACAGTTTGCATGGCAGGAGCGTCGGGCGCGTAGCGGTCAACGTAATGGATCAAAAATCCGAGCGACGGCAGTTGGACAAGCGTTCCATTCAGCGGGCGCGAGCGGGTTCGATGGCCTGGTACGCATCACCCCTGATGGTGTTCTGCATATCCACAGTGGCGTCGGTAATCTCGGCACGTACTCCTATGCAAGTACTTCCCGAGTCGCGGCGGATGCACTCAAGTATGACTGGGACAACTGCCAGATCGTGCGCGGAGACTCAAGCCTGGGTCTTCCCTGGAACCTAGGGCAATTTGGTAGTAACACCTCCTTCACGATGACGCGTACAAACTATGCCGCGGCAATGGATGCGCTCCGTAAGCTGAAGGAAATTGCTGCTATCGAGTTCGGCGGCTCAGCTGAAGACTACGACATATCTGGAGAAAATGTCTTTAGTAAATCGAACCCCTCCAGACGTATGTCATACGCCCGTGCTGCTCAGAAGGCGATCGAACTGGGTGGAGCATATAGTGGACATACCGTGCCCGATGATATCAATCCGATGACTGCCCGTGCTGTCGCTAGCGTGGTAGACACGGGCTTGATTGGTGTGGCACGAGATAATATGGGTCAATCAGGTATGGTACCGGCCCTCGCCGCAGGCTTTATCGAAATAGAACTCGACGTTGAAACAGGAAAGGTTGAGATCATCGACTATCTCGGAGTCGCTGATTGTGGAACCGTGAACCATCCCCAGGGCCTAGCAACCCAAATCAAGGGTGGTGCAGTAATGGGCTTCGGAATGGCATTAACAGAACGTCATCTCTACGACGATGTCTGGGGCCTACCCGGCTCAGTCGGACTCTACCAAGCAAAACCACCATCATACTTGGATGTTCCTTCAGAAATGGGCTGGGCAGCGGTTAACATAGCCGACCCAGAGAACCCAGTTGGCTCGAAGGGGATTGGCGAACCACTCATGGGATGTTCAGCGGCGGCTCTCCTGTGTGCCATCTCTGAAGCTCTAGAAGGCCACTACTTCAACCGAACTCCGGTGGTTACGGATATGATCGTAAACGCGTATTCAGGACAACCGCAGTCTCATACACCACTTCAAGTGAACACTCAGTAGCGAGGCAAGCCCTATGATGAAGGACATGATTCCGGGCTTCGAGCTCATTCAGCCCTCGAGCGTTGAAGGAGCACTCAATCTGCTTGAAGAGTACCGTGAGGATGGATGGGCTCTCGCTGGTGGCATGGATAGTCTTGGCTGGTTCAAGAATCGAGGGAAGCGCCCGGCGGCGGTAATCGATCTTGAGGGCCTTGATGCACTTCGGGGCATTGATGAAACCTCTAATGGGATTGAAATCGGTGCACTGACAACACTGACCGAGGTTGAACGAAACCCTCTGATCCGTGAACGGTTTTCGCTTTTGTCCGAAGCGGCCAGCAAGGTGGCGAGTCCACAGATCAGAAATGCAGGCACCCTGGGTGGCAACCTCTGTCAGGACACTCGCTGTTGGTACTACCGCTATGGAGTGTCCTGTTACCGGGCGGGCGGGAACACTTGCTACGCTGGGGCAACAGAAGCACTCAATCGAGAACATGCGATCTTTGGAGCAAACCGCTGTGTAGCAGTTTCCCCGTCAGATACAGCTATCGCTCTCGTGGCGCTTGATGCCGAAATGGTGGTCAGAAATTCCAGTGGGGAACGTGTGATCAAGGCCGACAGCTTTTTTATGGAACCTGCAGTCGACATCATGCGCATGACGGTCCTCAACCCAGAAGATCTCTTGATCAAGGTCCGTATACCCAACACCTGGAATGGTGCCGACTTCTACTTCGAGAAAGCAAGCGACCGTGGAAGCTGGGACTTTTCGCTCGTGAGTGTAGCCTCAGCAATCAAGAGCACTGGTGACCGGATTGATGACGCGCGTATCGTCTGTGGAGCTGTGCAGTGCATCCCACGGCGCCTGCAAGAAGTCGAGACCATGATTCGGGGTCAAATTCGGAACGAGGATACTGCTGCACAAGCAGGTTCGATGGCAGTTCAGGGAGCAGAGCCGCTGGACTATAACCACTTTAAGATTCCGCTCATGGAGAACCTGGTTAAGCGGGCAGTAAGAGGCTGAATCCCCACCAGACTGAACCACGAGGCTCACTGCCACATGCCTGACCAACGCTGTCTGTTGTCATTGGCTGCTTTGTTCGCTTTGTCATCTGCATGCTCTAGTAGCTCAAGGCCCGGATTTCAACAAAGTAGTAAGCTTTCATTCCAGGATGCCGTCTACCTGGAAACCACATCTGAAACCAGTGCTAACGCGAGCCTTGGAGACCTTGATGGGGACGGCGATCTCGACATCGTCTTAGCTAAAGGCCGCCACTGGCCCCTGTTGGACATCGTGCTTGTGAATGATGGAAGTGGCAGTTTTCTAGAGCGCCACAACGTTGGTGATACGGCGGATAGAACGTATACCGCTGCTCTTGCTGACCTAGACGCTGATGGAGATCTAGATCTTGTTTTAGGTAACGATAGGCCGGATGGAAAACTCATTTACCATAATGATGGCACCGGACATTTCGAGATGACCGGAACCTTCGGTGATCCGTCCTGGCCAACACGTAACGTTACCGTCATAGACCTAACAGGCGACCGACGACCTGATATTGTGGTCGCCAACCGAGGCGGAGCCCCGAGGGGAACAGCTAACTACATCTGCCCCAATGATGGTGAAGGATATTTTTCAACATGTACCGAACTCTCTTCACAGTCAGCTACTACGATCGGTGCAGGCGACCTCACAGGGGACGGGCATATCGATCTTGTAGTTCCTCACCGTGATGGGGGACAAAGTTTTGTGTACGTCAATGACGGTAAGGGCAACTTCGAGATAAACGTGCCCTTAGGGCCTGCTGAGTCTGCAACGCGGGCTATCGCACTCGGTGATGTCAACGGAAATGGAAGACTGGACATCGTCGTCGGGAATGACCAGGAGGGAGGAGCCCTGCTCTATGTCAATCATGGAGATTTGGTTTTCGAAGGCCCACTCCCCCTCGGGACCCCGTCAGACCTCGTCTACTCGATCGCAATTGCTGACCTTGATCAAGATGGTGACAATGACATTGTTCTGGGCACCGTTGAGGCACCCTCCGCTGTATTAGTAAATAGCGGAGACGGCATATCTTTCAGTGTGACCCGGGTTGGGGACAGTGAGGGTGCCGTATACGGCTTGGCCATCGGAGATGTAAATGGAGACGGGCTACCCGATATAGTGGCAGGGCGATCCGGGGCTCCAAATATGCTGTACCTCAATTCAGGGTCGTGATGATGCGAAGAGGGGCCATCCACCAGGTAAGATAGATAGCCCCTCCGAACATTCAGTCGCTACTTCTTAGCGGACCCTGACGTGCTTCCTCAACATCCTGGGTCCAACTTCAGCTCCGTACACATTCCCTAGGGCATCAGCGGTCACTCCCTCTGCTGCGGTCGTTCCACGAACGCCCAAGCGCCACTGCGGGTCCGGGATAAATGCAGTAATTAGACCATCATGGACACTCCCAATCCGGATCCCGCGTGAGAAGCCCATATTCGACATACTACCCGCGTTGCTCGACTCGGAGTCAGCGGCATACATAACATCGTTACCGTCAATATATAGTCCGCTCGGTCGACCAAACTGAGTCCATGTCATAAGGTGGTTCCCATTTTGGTCAAAAACCTGAGTTCGGCTGTTTCCCCGGTCTGCGACAAAAAGCCGGCCCTGTGAATCCATCGCAAGCGCATGTGGATCCCGGAACTCCCCGTTCTCCTTACCCGTCTCACCCCATTGCATGATGTAGTCGCCGCTGCTGTCGAATTTGACCACCCGGTTGTTGTTGCCTGCTCCATGACCGTCAACCACAAATATGCTCCCATCTGGAGCCACAAGCATGTCGGATGGTTGGTTGAACGTATCTTCCCCGTCGCCGGCCACACCTGCTGTACCCAAGCTCATGAGCAGCTCACCCATTGGGCTAAACTTATGGACCTGATGCCCTTTATCTCCCGCCCCAGCAGCATCAGCGACCCAGACGTTACCTTCCGAATCTACGTGCAGCCCATGCGGCCACACGATCATCCCCGCACCGAAGCTTCTTAGCAGCTCTCCGTTGGGCGAAAAAAGCATTATTGGATCCCAGTCCTGTTGTTGCATACAGGCACCCTGGTTCGCTCCGCACCGCTCACCTACCCAGACGTTCATACCGTCCGGAGCCATGTATACAGCGCTCGTTGAACCCCAAGTCCTATCCTGCTCCAGCTGTCCCCAAACGCCGTCAACGGTGCGGTACGGATTCGGTGCATGATTCTGAGCCAATACGGGACCGGCCAGGGTGGCCAATAAAGCCGCGGTCGCAGCCAATTCAAAACCTATTTGGCGTGTTCGGGTCATTTTTGTTTCTCCTGTGGAACTTAGCCTTAAACGGGGACGGTGATTATGGGGACGGATCCGGCCTTCAGCTAGGAGAACTAGACTAGTTGAATGGGAAGTTCCCGGATCCTCAGTCCTGTCAGAGAGAATAGTGCATTGGTAACTGCTGGTGCTATCGGCGGTGTTCCGGGTTCGCCAACCCCGCCCGGTGCTTCCTGGCTCGGTACCAGTATCACTTCGACGTCTGGAGCGTCCCGCATCCTTAGCATTTGGTAGTCATGAAAGTTGCTCTGCACAACGCGACCACCCTGAATGTTGATTCGGCCATAAAAGGCTGCAGTGAGGCCGTAGACGATGCCACTTTCCATTTGTGCCCTAACGATCGATGGGTTCACGACCATTCCACAGTCAATCGCACACCACACCTTATGCACGCGCAGCTGGCCATTCTGAATAGAAACCTCTGCGACCTCAGCCACGAATGACCCAAAAGATTCCGCCACCGCGATTCCGCGTGCCCGACCACCAGGAGCTGGTGATGCCCATTCCGAAGCCTCCGCCACCGCGTCGAGCACCGCTCTATGGCGAGGATGCTCCTTCAGTAGGTCTCTCCGATACTCGTAGGGATCCTGGCCGGCAAGATTAGCTAACTCGTCAATGAAAGATTCGACCACAAAAGCATTCTGCGTATGCCCTACAGATCTCCAAAAACCGACTGGTATAGGTAGGTCCACTCTTGAATATGTCACCCGCATATTCGGAATATGGTATGGTTGATCTTGCGCACCTTCAGTGGATGTGGGATCACTACTTCCTGCCCACTTTGTTGCAAAACCGGGAACCCAACTTGGCACCATCCGCTGTAAGATCGACTGGCTTGCGATCTGGTGACGCCAAGCTTCAGGCATCCCATCCACACCTAGTATTGCGGAGAATTCGTGGTAAGAGGCAGGTCGATAAAAATCATGTTGCATGTCGTCTTCGCGGGCCCAGATAACCTTAACTGGACCATCAACTTTACCAGCTAACTCGGCTGCTTCGCGAACAAAATCTTGCTCAGCGCGACGGCCAAAACCTCCGCCCAGGAATGTGGTATGGACCACTGTGTTATCAGGGCTCACTCCAGCAGCCTTGGCAGCCACTTGGCGTGCCCCACCGCCTACAATCCCTGGAGCATTCTGGAACTGTGTGGGCGCCCACACGGTGCACTGGCCATTACGAACCCACGCAGTGCAGTTCATCGGCTCCATCGTTGCATGCGCAAGATACGGCAGCGTATATGCCGCCTTTATTTGTTCTCTATCCGAGCTCAGAACTGAATCGATGTCGCCCTCTTCGCGTACCGTGGCTCCATCCTGACCAGCTGCTTCTTTAAGGCGATCTAAGATCTCTACGTCATCCAGAGTACTCCATTCCCCATCCTCCCACTCGACGTTTAGCAAGTCCCGTCCCTCTTTGGCTGCTACGTATCCGTCTGCAATCACTGCGATTCCGCTCTGTAATGCCACGACTTCATCAACACCATGCACTTCAAGCGCGCCAGTGGGGTCAAACGCACGGAGTACACCTCCGAAAACTGGAGAGCGAGCAACCACAGCCACTCTTGTATCGCTAGGACCAGCATCCATTCCGAAAATGGCCTCGCCCGTCGTCTTGGCAGGGACATCTAGCCGAGGTGCCGGCATGCCAATAACCCTGAATTCAGAGGGATCCCTGAGTGGCACGTCCTTGGGTACATCCAGTAACGCAGCAGCCGAAGCTAGTTGAGCATAGGCAAGCTTGGAGCCGTCCGGGTGAACGGCCTTGCCTTCGTTCATCTGGACTTGATCAGGTGCGATCCCCCATCTCTGAGCTGCGGCTTCACGAAGCATCCAGCGCGCCTTTGCGCCCGCCTTACGCAGCGGCAACCAAGAGTCCCGTATACTCGTACTTCCTCCGGTCAACTGCATGCCACCCATCGCAGTCCCGTACGCAGGATGGGCCGGCGCAAACTCGAATGAAACCTGAGAGAGAGGCACATGCAGTTCTTCGGCAACCAATTGAGGTAGCGCGGTGGCAACTCCTTGGCCCATCTCAGACTTGGCGACCATCACAGTGATCGAACCGTCCACGTCAATACGTAGGAACGCGCTAGGCGCGAAGGCAGCGTCTGTCGGCGGAGCTGCGGGTCCTTTGATCACCCGGTATGACACTCCTAGTGTGAGCCCCGTACCAGCCAAAACACCGATTTTCACAAAAGTCCGCCGGGACAGGTTCTTTGTGATGCCCCCGCCCTCTATCGGGTCGCCAAGCTGATCATTCACTCTTCGCCCCCGGCATCATCAGTCGAAGCTGACTGCTCTTGGATGCCTGCCGCCCTGTGGATTGCCCGTCTGATCGCGGGATAGGTACCGCACCGGCAGATGTTACTCGACATCGCTCCGTCGATGTCTTCATCGGTGGGATTTGGATTCGCTGCCAACAACGCGACAGCCGATACAATCTGACCCGATTGGCAGTACCCGCATTGGGGAACTTGCTCCTCAACCCAAGCTTCTTGGACCGGGTGTGCACCTTTCTCGGAAAGTCCTTCTATCGTGATAACCTCAGAGCCTTCAGCAGCGCTAATCGGCATCTGGCATGATCTGGTCGGTTGGCCATTCACGAGAACCATGCAGGCTCCACACTGTCCGATCCCGCACCCGAATTTCGTGCCGGTCAATTCCAGTGACTCCCGAAGAACCCAAAGAAGCGGGTTCGCGCTGGGAACGTTGAGTTCCTGGACTTCGCCGTTGAGCGTAAACTTCACCATCTCTTATGCCTACCGATCAAGAATCTTTAGTCCTCAATAATGGCCCAAACTACCTGTCTTGCGCCACAGACTTCAGCGAACAAGAACGTTCGAAGCGGGCAGTAAATACATACTGCACGCATACAGGGGTGAAATGGTGGCGAGAGTGATCAAACGACGATCAATTAAGCTCGTATAAATCGTTGAGTCCTTCGACAAAGGCCTAGTGACCATGTACCAGCCGCCTTTCTGTGTCTATGGCAGACGTTATTTCTTCTTCTGGTCCGTCAACATCTTGCTCTTAGCGAGTATATCTTCCTGCGGAGCGGACTATGATACAGTGATCCAGGGCGGACGGGTTATAGACCCGGAATCTGGCTTGGACAGCATACTGAACGTAGGGATACGGGAAGGGCAAGTAAGTGCGATCTCAGGGGGCGCCCTGGACGGTAGCAAGGTTATTGATGCTACCGGATTGATTGTCGCACCCGGTTTCGTCGACCTTCATCGACATGGGCAAAGCGAAAGAGCGTATCGCCTACAAGCTCAAGATGGGGTTACTACCGGGCTTGAACTTGAGATTGGGACTCCAAACGCAGCAACCTGGTATAGTGAGAGAGAAGGTGGCCAACTCGTCAACTACGGGGTTGCTATAGGCCATATCGGAGTTCGAGCAAGAGCCATGGGGGACTCCGTTCTTGGTAGTGGAGGCATAACCACGAGGCAGCCAGCCTCACCGGATCAGATCGCTGAGACTGAGAAACTTATTCGTGAAGGACTGGCTCAAGGTGCTATAGGCGTGGGGTTCGGAACTGCTTACACCCCCGGGGCAACAATGGCTGAGATTGAACGTATGTTCAGTGTAGCTGCTGATCTCGGAGTAACTGCTTTTATTCACATGCGCGGTGGCCTGGAGGGACTCGACTCTACGCTGACAGCTGCAAACAATGCAGCAGTATCCCTTCACATTGTGCATGCTAACTCAAGCGGGGGCGGAGACATCTTGGAGTTTCTAGAGATGATCCAAATGGCTCAGGATGAAGGACGAGATGTAACGACAGAAGCTTACCCTTACGGAGCCTCACAAACCGGAATCCAGTCTGCGCTCTTCGACGATTGGGAAAGCTGGGATGAGGAGCGGTTCGAACGGCACCAGTGGGTTAGAACCGGAGAGCGCCTAAATCGTGAGACCTTTGGTAAGTATAGAGAAGAGGGTGGTTCCGTCATCATCCATGGTCGCACAGAAGAAATGACACTGGCTGCAGTCACCAGTCCATTAACGATCGTCGCTAGCGACGGAGGTATCGGACATCCTCGGGGTGCGGGAACATTCGCCAGAATCCTTGGCCGCTATGTCCGTGAACAAGGAACTCTGGGATTAATGGACGCTCTCGCGAGAATGACGATCCGCCCAACTCAGAGGCTTGAGGAGTTTGTACCGGCGATGGAAAAAAAGGGACGGATTCGTGTAGGAGCAGATGCTGATATAACAGTCTTTGATGCGGAAACGGTGATCGATCGCGCGACCTACCTGGAAGGATCACTCGTCTCTGATGGGATTGAATACGTTCTAGTAAATGGAATCCCGGTAGTATATGAGGGTGAAATCGTTGAAGGCGTTAGGCCCGGGAAAGCGATAAAGGCTAAGAGTAATTAGCCTCCATTAATTCCCGGATCACTATTCCATTCCACGGACAAAGGAGTGGAGAGAATCTCGGCTCGCACGATAAGTCCTGTTACCACCTATTCTGAACTCAAATCTGAATGATCCCCTTTCTCCTATCATCGGACACAGCTTCATGAAGCACCGCAAGACTCAGGAACAGAAGCGTGTAGCTGCGCCTGTCCGTCTCGAGAGGCAATTGGGGCTCAAGGATGTGTACGCACTTGCTACGGGAGCAACGCTTAGCTCTGGCTTCTTTCTACTTCCTGGCCTGGCTGCGGCCGGTGCTGGATCGGCAATGCCGCTTTCCTACCTCCTAGGAGCGGTAATCCTGGTGCCGGGTCTACTTAGTATGGTCGAACTCACGACCGCCATGCCCCGAGCCGGAGGTATTTACTATTTCCTCGACCGGAGTATGGGCCCTCTTATGGGGGCGATCGGCGGGTTTGGAACCTGGGTCTCTCTCATTCTGAAGTCAGCGTTTGCGCTCGTTGGTGTTGGTGCGTACCTGCAGATTTTTGCGCCGAACCTCGATATGGCCCCTATCGCTGCTGCTTTTGCGATTTGCTTCGGGGTGGTAAATGTCTTCGGAGCGAAGAAGAGTGGAGGGTTTCAAGTTCTGCTACTGTGTGGGCTTCTGATCCTGCTCCTCTGGTTCTGTGGGGTGGGGTTTCTACAAATGGAACTCCGTGAATTCGACGGATTTTTTGAGTCTGGAAGTGCCGGAATTATAAGCACCGCAGGACTGGTGATCGTCAGCTATATGGGTTTAACAAACGTGGCCAGTGTGGCAGAAGAGGTGAAGAATCCCGGATTGAACTTACCCCTAGGTATGTTTCTCGCATTCGGTACGATCGTCGCCATATACGTATTAGGGACCTCGATTATGGTCGGCGTCGTGGGCGTGGAAACTTTGGCGAAAGACGGCGGGGACCTGACTCCCATCGCTACCGTGGCAGAAGCGCTCGTGGGTCGGTGGGGCGCCATCGCGATGACTGTTGCAGCGCTTCTTGCCTTTTCGTCGGTTGCCAACGCTGGAATCCTCAGCGCTTCCCGTTATCCGCTAGCGATGGGCAGAGACAATATTCTTCCTGATCTCTTCAGCCGGATTGGAAGTCGAGGGACACCGATCATTGGAATCATCTTCACCGTCGGGATGATCCTTTTTGCCGTGACGGTCTTTGATCCGACCAATATAGCGAAGCTCGCGAGTGCTTTTCAGCTGACCTTGTTCGCTCTGGCCTGCTTGGCAGTCATCGTCATGAGGGAGAGCAGGATCGAGGCATACGACCCCGTCTTTACTTCGCCACTATACCCCACTGTTCAGATCTTTGGGATTCTGGCTCCATTCTGGCTCATCGTCACCATGGGGTTTCTGCCGACCTTATTCACATTCGGTCTCATCTTATTCGGCGCTATCTGGTACACCTACTATGCTCGGCACCGAGTGGACCGAGAGGGAGCGATCT
The DNA here is from genome assembly GCA_002313925.1 of Gemmatimonadales bacterium UBA1120. GTDB lineage: Bacteria > Gemmatimonadota > Gemmatimonadetes > Longimicrobiales > Gaopeijiaceae > UBA1142. The sequence continues at coordinate 5,744 of DCAZ01000041.1, read as the reverse complement.
TCCATGTGTTCGAGCGTCTTGGAAAAAGACGTTACGAGGGCCTGGATATAGAATTACGCGAAATCATCAAAGAGCAAGAGACTCGGGATTCTGATCCCTTCGATCAGGTGGTCACCGAAGCGTATGTAATTGATATCCTGCACCAAGCCACCTTTCAAGAATTAGTCACTCGAGCATCGCAAAAGCTCGCAACCCAGCTTCCTGTTTCGGCAAGTCAACTAATCCCAGGGTTCCTAGAGGAGTCTAGCATAGAAATAACTTCCTCCGCTCATGAGGTAGCTATTACACATGTACGAATTAACGGCTTGGAAAGACCCCATATGCTGCTTGCGAGAGCACAACATGGCCTTCGGATTTACACCACATCCGATGCTCAGCTAGGCCGTAGCCCAGATGATTTGATCCGAGCGATCCTCTTCATCGTTACTCCTGAAGACAATCCTGGACAGCACGTTCGACTCCTCACCCGAATCATGAAACGCTCGGAAGATGACGGTTTTATGCCTGAGTGGCTGGAAGCTCGAACGGGGCAAGATCTTAAGGAAGCACTCTTCCACGAAGAGGTGATCTTCGCGATGCGGCTAGAGCACGGGCTAGCTGGGGAAGAATTGATTGGCAAGTTAATCCGGGAATTTCCTCACCCAGAAGGCACTCTGGTCGCTATGATCAGACGCTCCGGAGAGCTGATCATACCCCGTGGCGATACAGAGCTAATCGAAGGGGATCGGCTCACTCTTATCGGAAGAGCAGAAGGAATCGACCAACTCCGTGAACTATACGGTATCCACACCAGAAACTAGGGGGACTCGCGCACCAGTCGCCTGTGCCCCCTATTCAGCGCCTGTAATGATATGAGGGGAGGCTATAAAGTATGAAGGCTCGGTACATAGCGTGCTCGACAATAGCAACTATTTCGCTTACTGCTGCGCTCGTTCTGGAAGGAACTGCACAGGTGACGTACACCGCAGAGCAAGCAACAGCAGGTAGCGTCGGATACGAACAGCACTGCGCTGAATGCCACCTGCAAACACTTGTAGGTTCGTTCGAGGCCCCCGAACTCGCCGGACAAAACTTCCTTAGCTACTGGGGGGGAAGGCCGGTCGAAGAACTCATGGAAATGGTGATATCGATGCCACCGGGCGAGGAGGGCTCGCTCGCTCAAGCCGTATACGCAAACATCGTCGCTTATCTTCTGGAGAGAAACGGATTCCCGTCTGGCTCTGCGGAACTCGTAGCTGATGCAACTGGCACACTGGAAGGCTCTACGGGACCACAAGAGGCACCTACTACCACCCCGACCCGAAGTACTGGCCCAGCGACCCCGACCGGGGCAGCATTCGGTGGACGTGGCGGTGCCTCCGGTGGTGGTACATCTACATTCCATGAGGTTACAGACTTCCGTCCAGTAACTGATGAGGAGTTGGTGAGCCCCGACCCTGGGGATTGGCTGATGTATCGGAGGACCCTGGATAGCCAAGGATATAGCCCGCTTGATCAGATCAACCGTGAAAACGTAACTGACCTCAGACTGGCCTGGGCTTGGGCAATGGAAGAGGGGGCCAACCAGCCCACGCCGCTCGTTCGTGGGGGGGTTATGTATCTCACAAACCCCATGAACACCATACAGGCACTTGATGCAGCGACTGGTGAATTGCTATGGGAATACCGAAGAACTTTCCCAGAAGGGTATCGTGCATTCTTCTCCCAACTCCGCTCGATTGCAATCTACGAGGATAAGATTTTCGTCCCTACTAAGGACGCTTGGCTAGTCGCCCTGGATGCAAGAACAGGTGAGGTGGTTTGGGAGACCCAGATAGCCGATTACCAGCAGGGCTACACGAATGTCGCCGGACCAATCATAGCTCGTGGACAAGTGATCAACGGCATTAACGGTTGCGGGCGATTCTTTGAAGAATCGTGCTTTATTACGGCGCACGACGCGGCAACTGGCGAGGAACTCTGGAGGACCTTCACAATCGCCCGACCGGGTGAATTCGGTGACGACACCTGGGGGGAAATCCCATTCGAACTACGTGGTGGTGGAGATGCCTGGATTACTGGGAGCTACGACCCGGATTTGGATCTCATCTACTGGGGAACAGCGCAGGCAAAGCCTTGGGTGCCAGCTAGCCGAGGTATGACTACAGCGGACGCTGCCCTTTACACGAACTCTACACTCGCGATCGACCCAGAAGATGGCCGGATTGTATGGTATAGGCAGCACGTGCCAGGAGAAGCTCTCGATCTCGATGAGACATTTGAACAAGTCTTGATTGATCGGAATGGTGAGAAGCTTCTCTTCACAATCGGAAAGCACGGTATCCTATGGAAGCTGGACCGTATGTCCGGCGAGTTTTTTGGGTATAAAGAGACCGTATACCAGAATGCATTTGATTTCATCGATCCCAATACGGGAGCGGTCACCTACCGACAAGATATTCAGGAGGCGAAGGTGGGTGAGTTCATTTCGGTATGTCCGAGCACAGCCGGGGGACATAACTGGCCAGCGATGGGGTACAGTCCGGAAACCAATTCAGTCATTATCCCACTAAGTCAGACCTGTCTGAACATCTCCGGGCGAGAGATTGCTCTCGAAGTTGGCTCTGGCGGAACAGGCGCAGCACGTAGCTGGGAAGAGATGCCCGGTACGAATGGGAATCTTGGTAAGCTTGCTGCTTACGACATCGACACCCTAGAGGAACTTTGGAGCGTCGAACAGCGTGCGTCTTTCCTAACTGCCGCGCTCCCGACTGCGGGCGGGCTCGTGTTCGCTGGAGACCTCGATCGTTACTTCCGGGCATATGACGTGAGAACCGGTAGCACTTTGTGGCAAACCAGACTGGGTACCTCTGTTCAAGGATTCCCGGTCACATACAGCGTAAACGGTGAGCAGTATGTAGCGGTGTCGACAGGCTTAGGAGGAGGCAGCCCGCGAGATGTCCCGCGGAGGGTGTCACCAGAGATTAGACACCCACGGACAGGTAATGCGCTTTATGTCTTCAAACTCCCTTCGGGTTGAGATAAAGCATGTGGCTGATGAGACTATGGCAGTGTACGTGAAAGGTCCGCGCATCTTGAAGCTTTTGGTCGCCGTTGTTGCCTTGCTCTGTTCACTGCCAGTACCAGCTAATGCCCAGATAGAGGTCG
>DCAZ01000041.1:0-2212 GCA_002313925.1 Gemmatimonadales bacterium UBA1120 | reverse complement strand
CGAGATTACTAGAATGTATCTCTCCCGGATTCGGGCTTACGACAAGGCTGGCCCAGTCTTGAACGCGATGATTTGGATAAACCAGGATGCGGTTGCTGAAGCTCAAATGCTTGACCGCGAGCGAGCAAGAACCGGTCCGAGAGGAGCCCTACACGGTATCCCGATCATTCTCAAGGACAACTACGATACTTTCGACTTACCCACGAGCGCTGGGACACTCGCCCTTGCCACGAACATTCCACCTGATGATGCCCGGCAAGTGCAGAAGCTCCGGGAGGCTGGAGTAGTTATTCTTGGAAAGTCGAACATGCATGAGTTGGCAAGCGGCATCACAACCATCGGCTCTCTTGGGGGGCAGACCCTCAACCCTTACGACCTACGAAGGAATCCGGGCGGCTCTAGTGGTGGTACTGGAACTGCCATTGCTGCAAGTTTTGCCGCAGTCGGTTGGGGTAGTGATACATGCGGCTCGATTCGCATCCCTTCATCGCAGAACAACCTCGTTGGCCTGCGACCCACGAAGGGGCTTTCAAGCATTGACGGGATTGTCCCTCTATCTCATAGCCAGGATGTCGGAGGGCCACTCGCTAGAAGCATAGAGGACTTAGCGATTGCACTCGACGCGACTATCGGTGCTGATCCTGCAGACCCTGCGACAACAATACTGGAAGGAAGAGAACTCCCAAGTTTCGTCAGCGCTCTAAACTCGAGCGCTCTTTCCGGCGCACGCATCGGGATCCTTGAGTCATACTTCGGTGAAGGGGGCGTAGAGGCACCAGCGGCAAATATAGTCCGCCAAGCAATCGCGAAAATGGTCGAATTAGGTGCTGATACGATCACAATTGAGATCCCAAATCTTCAGAACCTTATCTCCGGTTCAGGTTTGATCGGTCATGAGTTCAAGTGGGACCTCATAGATTATTTGGCAGCCGTGCCCGATGCCCCAGTGAGTTCACTCGAAGAAATGCTTGAATTGGGATTGATCCATGAGGCTCTTACCCCTGGGATGCGAAGGAGGAACGCCCCGGAAAGCAGAGATACGGATGCTTATGCGACAGCCCTGGCTAAAAGAGAACCACTCAGAGACGCCGTCGTGTCAGTGATTGAAGAAAATCAAGTCGATGCGCTGATCTATCCAACTATGCGAGAGCCACCCTCAATTATTGGCCAACCCCAGAGGGGCTCTAACTGCTCACTGAGTGCAAACACAGGACTTCCAGCACTGAGTATTCCGGCCGGATGGACAGGAGGGCTGCCTATCGGGCTTGAACTATTAGGGCGCAGTCTCGATGACGCCCGCTTGGTTGCCCTGGGGTACGCATATGAACAAGCAACAAACCACAGGCGCACACCGGTAAGCGCGCCACCTCTATTGAGTGGTAGGGCCGCACAACCCATAACCTTTACTGTGCGGACAACAGCTGACGGTGCTTCAGGATCTACTGCACGCGCTAGGGCAAGGGTACAGTTCACGTACAACTCTCTAACTGGAACACTCGCATACAACATTCGAGTGTCGGGTGTCAGAGCCGATGATGTCTTCGCCATCGTCCTCAGTACCAACGATGATGAGGGCCGGCCCTATATTGAGCGACGCCTCGCAGGGCCAAGTGTTTCACCTGCCCAGGGCATGCTCACCTTGGACACAGATGAGCGTGAACGGCTCGAGTCTGGTGAATTCTACTTGGAGATCATGACTCGTAGCTATCCCTTTGGAACAGGTAGGAAACAAGTACTGCCAGCCCGTCGGTAGCTACCAAATCCGTTCTAGGATTTGCGTCACCCGCTAATCCCTTCAAGCCCTAGTTAGCTAGGTATCAGCCCTCCGCCTGGATGTTCGCAGCAATAGCTTGGACCTCATCTAGGACCCTGAGCAGATTCCCACTCCAGAGCATTCCGATCTCCTCTTCCGTATAGCCTCTACGAACTAACTCGAGTGTCACGTTGAATGTTTCGGATGCGTCATTCCATCCTTCAACCCCACCACCACCATCAAAGTCTGAACTAATCCCGACATGCTCCAGGCCAATGAGGTCTACCAGATAATCAATGTGATCTACGAAATCTGCTACACCCACAGGAGGTGCCGTGCTGGTAACCTCTGCTTCCATTCTGGAAGCGGCTCTGCTGCGAACCTCCTCCATATTGGCAGAGTAGGCACTCCTTGCATCTTCGCTTAAGCCCTGCAGCGCACCTCGGCCCCCTCGGCCCC
>DCAZ01000079.1 GCA_002313925.1 Gemmatimonadales bacterium UBA1120 | reverse complement strand
AGCATGGATTCTTGGTGCAGGAAGTATCCGACATCCCTGAAGTGCTTTCGGAGGCTTTCCGATTTGCTGTGTCTGGTCGTCCTGGCCCGGTGCTGGTCGACATCCCAAAGGATGTCCAGGCAGCACTCGTCGATGAGAAGACATTTTCGTTGTCGCGTAGCAGAAGGCCTGTGCCCATGGGACCCCCGCAGAGTACTCAGGAAATTGAGGCAGCGATTCAGCAGGTCGCCAAACTCCTAAGCGAGGCAGAGAGGCCGGTATTGCTTGTTGGCCGCGGAGTAATTTCGTCAGGTACAGCTGGTAAGCTTAGTTACTTGGCTGAGCGCAACGATCTTCCGGTCATCACTTCGTTATTAGGGCTGGATGCGTTCCCGGCTTCGGATCCGCGCGCGCTTGGTATGCCCGGCATGCATGGTACCGAAAGAGCCAACTATAGCCTGCAGGATGCAGATCTGGTTCTAGGTCTCGGCGTCCGATTCGATGACCGAGTGATTGGTCGACCAGACGGATTTGCCCCAAACGCTAGGATCGTTCATTTCGATATCGATGCAACTGCGATCGAACGAACGATGCGCGCGGATATTGCAGTTGTAGCTGACCTTGCTGTGTCCCTCAAGATGCTGTTGCCTCTCGTTCCGAAAGCAGACCGTACGGCCTGGTGGGAGAGGATTCGAGAATGGAACCGTGAAGCAGATCCGACACAGGAGCCGCCGAGGGCCGGATACCGTCGGATGGGCCCACTCGGCGCTCGAGAGGCCATCCGCTCTGTTGCACGTAAGATCAGCGAAAGCAACGCGATAGCCGTAAGTGATGTCGGCCAGCATCAAATGTGGCTTGCACAGGAGTTAGGAGACGTGGCCCCGCGTTCCCACCTGACTTCGGGTGGTCTGGGGGCTATGGGATATGCCCTTCCAGCAGGACTTGGCGCGGCAATTGGACAACCCGATCGTCCGGTCTGGGTCGTAGCAGGGGATGGAGGCTTCCAGATGAGTCTCCAGGAACTTGCGACAGTCGTCCAGGAAGGCATTCCATTGCGCATCGTGGTGATTGATAATGGTTATCTCGGTATGGTGCGACAGTGGCAGGAGCGCTTCTACGGGAAGCGGTACTCAGGGACACAGATTTCGGGACCAGATCTTGTTGCTTTGGGGAAAGCCTACGGTATTCCATCATGGCGCATCGACAGGAGCGAGCAACTCGATTCCACGCTTAGCCTCGCAACCATCGAAGACGGTCCGGTGCTAATCTGGATGCAGGTCCGCCAGGAAGAGAATGTTTATCCGATGGTCCCATCTGGGGCGGCTCTCGACGAGATGGTTACTGAACCCGAGCGTGTTTCTGGATGAGCCAATTCGTTCTTGTGGCAAGCCTGCAAGATGTGACTGGAGCCCTTGAACGCTTGCTCGGACTCCTGCGTCGTCGCGTCTTACCGATAGAGAGCCTTTCCTTGTATCAAGCCGAAAATAATATCCTCGAAGTCGTGCTGCGATTCGGGGATCTTGATACACCAGAAGATAGAGTGGCTGCCGAGGTTTCAAGCCTATATGACGTTCTTTCTGTGAGGCGCCCTGATCAAGCATCCTGTGATGCAACTCGGGAATTGGCTGTTGTCAAAACGCACGGTGACCTCGAGCCGGTGCTCCCAGAGACAGTTAGTGATGTGCTGCAGCGCCATAGCCCAGACTCTATGGAACTCTCTGGCACTCCGCATGCGATTGACCGGGCACTCGCATACCTGCAAGAACAAGGTCTTATTACTGGAGTGAACCGCAGTGGTGAGATGTTTCCACCCGGCCCTCATGAAATTGATACATAACTTCACTGTAGGGAGAGAACTCTGATGGACCAAGTCAGCTCGAGCACGGCTGCTCTAGAAGGAAGAACGGTGGCTGTAATCGGATACGGTAGTCAGGGGCACGCACACGCACTCAACCTCAGGGATAGTGGTGTAGAGGTTGTGGTCGGCCTGCGCGATGGGAGTGCATCAACCGATAAGGCGCGGGCTGAGAGTCTTGAAGTCATGCCTGTACACGAAGCAGCGAAACGTGGTGACGTAATCGCGTTCCTGATCCATGACACGGCACAGCCCGCGGTCTATATCGCAGATATCGAACCTGCTTTGGAGCCAGGCAACGCCCTCCTTTTCGCACATGGCTTTAATATTCATTACGGAGAAATCGCGCCACCCGCGGATGTGGACGTCATTCTCGTTGCGCCCAAGTCACCGGGACAGATGCTCCGTCGTGAATTTGAGGCAGGTCGTGGAGTGCCAGCCTTATACGGTATCCACCAGGATGCGACAGGGGGTGCTCGAGAGCTTACGCTCGCTTACGCCGCTGGGCTGGGTTCCTCACGTGCCGGATTGCTCGAGACTACCTGTGGCGCAGAGACTGAAACAGACCTCTTCGGGGAACAAGCTGTTTTGTGTGGTGGCTTCAGCGAACTGGTGAAAGCCGGATTCGAGACACTTGTTGAAGCAGGCTATGACCCGCGACTTGCATACTTCGAATGCTTACATGAGCTAAAACTAATCGTTGACCTAGCTTATGCGGGTGGGCTTGCAGGGATGCGTGCTGAGGTGAGTGATACTGCAGAATATGGTGATTATGTGAGTGGCAAGCGGGTTGTGGGCCCAGCTGCGAAAATCGCTATGCGAGAAATTCTAGAGGATATCCAGTCCGGGGCTTTCGCACGCAGATGGATCGACGAGTCAAAAAGTGGTGGACAGGAGTTTCAGCGAATTCGGGCATGCGAGCGGCTCCATCAGATTGAGGAAGTGGGAGCTGAACTTCGCTCACATATGGCGTGGCTCCAGCCAGACTCTGAGGCTTGAAGCTTCCCACGCTCAGGAGCCACGAACTCCTGAGGGGGCGGGATAGGGCACCCGCGCGTGCGATGCTTCGCGCTGTGGGTTTGAGTGACGAAGACTTTGAGAAGCCGCTGATTGGGATTGCGAATACCTGGACTGATTCGACGCCGTGTAATGTTCACCTAAGGGATTTGGCTTCAGCTGTTCGCAGGGGTGTTATCGAGGCAGGTGGCACTCCACTTGAGTTCAACACAATCGCAGTATCGGACGGTATCACCATGGGCACTTCCGGTATGCGCACCTCGCTGGTTAGTCGTGAAATTATCGCAGACTCAATCGAGTTGATGGGCCTTGGATACCACTTCGACGGGGTCATCGCACTTTCGGGTTGTGATAAAACAATCCCAGGAACAGTAATGGCGTTGGCCCGACTCGACCGTCCAAGTTTGATGCTCTATGGAGGATCAATACAACCCGGCACGCATGCGGGCCGAGACATTACGATCCAGGACGTTTTTGAAGCTGTAGGCGCATGCGCTGCGGGGCGTATTGATGAAGAGGAGCTTTTGGAGATTGAAAAGGCTGCCTGCCCGGGAGCTGGGGCGTGCGGTGGCCAGTTCACTGCGAATACGATGGCTACGGTATTTGAGGCGGTCGGGATTTCACCGATGGGAAGTGGCACAGTGCCCGCCACGGACTCGGCGAAGGCTGAAGTAGCACGTGGTTGCGGTCGCCTAGTCGTTGATCTCGTCGAACGGAATGTTACTGCACGACAAATCCTCACTCGCGAGGCACTCGAGAATGGAGTAGCTGTCGCCGTTGCTACCGGCGGATCTACTAATGCTGTTCTCCACCTCTTGGCAGTGGCCCATGAGGCAGGTGTGCGACTCACATTAGACGATTTCGACCGGATCAGCGCAGCTACTCCGCTCTTGGCAGATATGAAGCCCTGGGGACGTTTCGTGGCTCCCGATCTTCACCGCGCAGGAGGGGTAGCGCTGGTCGCTCGCCGGCTCCTAGAAGGCGGTTACCTGAAGGGGGATATGCTCACCGTTACTGGTCAGACGCTCTCGGGAGAAGTCTCGGATGCGGAGGAAACTGCGGGGCAGGAAGTTGTTCGATCAGCAGCAGATCCAATCAAGGATCGTGGTGGGATAATGGTACTCAGGGGCAACTTGGCCCCCGACGGGTGTGTTTTGAAGGTCGCAGGTCATGAGAGGATGTTTCATCAAGGCCCCGCCCGTGTCTTTGAAAGTGAAGAAGACGCGATGACGGCGGTACAAGGCGGAACAATCGTTCCGGGTGATGTAGTCGTGATCCGAGGAGAGGGCCCGCGTGGCGGGCCCGGAATGAGGGAGATGCTTGCCGTCACGGCTGCGCTAGCGGGTTCAGGCTTGGGCTCCAAGGTCGCACTCCTCACAGACGGGCGGTTTTCGGGAGCTACACACGGCTTGATGGCTGGACATGTTGCACCAGAGGCAGTCGAGGGTGGCCCGATTGCAGCGCTACAAGATGGAGACATTGTGACTTTCGACCTAGAGGAACGCACTGTTTCGGTCGACATGAGCCCTGATGAGATTAAGTCGCGAGTTATGGCATGGTCACCGCCTTCGAGTCTGATACCTGATGGGGCCCTATCGAAGTACGCTCGGTTGGTCTCGTCTGCAGCGAACGGCGCGGTGACTATCTGAGCCGATCCTGTTTGTTGTGACCCTGTCGTGCTTCTCCCGATCTGGCAGTACCGCTCAGAAGTCCACATGTTGCATCGCTAAAGAGACCATGCCGCTCTGCCGCCAATAAGGCCTTAAGGGCAGTGCATTAAAGCTATTCGGACCAGGAGGTCATGAGCATGCAGCAAGAAAATGGGCTCAATCGCCGGGCATTCTTAAAGAATGCTGGGATGACGGCAGTTCTCGGGGCAGTTGGAACACGGACTGCGTTTGCGGAGGAGATTGGGTTTGTCGAGTCTGCAGCTTCAGGCCGGCAGGTGTACGATTTTGATGAGGTCTACAACCGTGTCGATACCGATAGCATTAAATGGGATAGTGCAATTGCGACATATGGTGAGGAGATCGAGGTCGGCATGGGTATCGCGGACATGGATTTCCAAGCACCCCAGTGTATTACCAAGGCTCTTGCTGAACGCTGTGAGCATGAAAACTGGGGTTATCTGAGAAGGCCGGCGTCCTATGTACGAGCTATCGTGGACTGGAATAGTCGCCGATATGGGCTCGATATCGATCCTAGCACAGTGGTTCTCACTACAGGTGTCCACCCGGGTCTGATTGCAGCGCTGCATACGTTTGCGCCCCCTGGGTCGAGAGTCCTTCTGACGACACCGACGTATAATGGCTTCTACTCTGACCTTCGGTTCACGAGAACGGTCGCATCAGATAGTCCGATGAAACTGGTCAATGGACGTTACTCAATCGATTTCGAAGATTTTGAGCAGCGAGCCAGGACAGCCAATGTCTTCATCCTGTGTAATCCACAGAACCCGACTGGAAACTGTTGGTCTCCGGAAGACCTGACGCGGATGGGAGAGATCTGCCTAGAACATCGGGTTGTCTTACTAGCTGATGAAATACATTGCGACTTCGTGACTAAAGGGAATAAGTACACGCCATTCGCTACCCTTCCGAACAAGGAGATCGTTGATAACAGCCTGACCTTTAAGGCTGCGAGTAAGTCTTTCAGTCTGGCTGCTATGAAGGTTGCTTGGTACTTCTCTACCAACCCTGACTATCTTGCCCGTGTGCGGGCCAACACCAGGGCCGATCTGAGTACCTTGGGCATGGTAGCTAACCTTGCTGCGCTCACTGAAGGAGAAGATTGGCTTGATGAACTATTAGTCTACATAGATGGGAACCATGATTTCGCAGAGAGCTACATTCAAGAAAACATCCCTCTCCTAGACTACACGAAGGCTCAGGGGACATATCTCGCCTGGCTTGATGTGGGCCAAGTCGTGAACCGGATCGGCGCAAAAGAGACTGCTGCCAAGGAGAGCAGGGCCTCGGGTAACACAGTTACTCCTGAAGACATAATTCAGCGCTGGTTCGCTGAGAACGCGCGGGTTTTCCTGAACCCTGGCTTGAGTTACGGAACTGGTGGGGCTGACCACATGCGCATGAACCTCGCTACTTCGAGGAGGTTGATAAGGAAGGCGCTCGACAACATGGGAGAGGCTTTGGCAAAGATTTAGGGCTCGGATTCTAGGAACCAATCTAGAGCTTTGGCCACAACCTCTGGGGGCATCTCGTGCCCTCCAGTGAATTCTTCGTAGTGGATGGTGTAGCCGTCCATATCGAACATCGGCGCAATCCCGTCTCTGCTTAGTGCTACTGGTAACACTCGATCCTCGGTGCCATGGGATATGAAAACCTTTGGACGTCCGATAATTGGGTCCTCTGGGTAAGAGAATCCAGGCGAGAACCCGATTAATCGGGTAAATAGGTCACCATTCGACGGTCCGAGAGATAGGGCATACGAAGCTCCGTCTGAGAATCCAGCGAGCGCTATCTTCTCAGGATCGATGGCGCATCGTGAGAACACGTACTGAAGGGCTGAGTCGAGGAAAATGACGTCAGAACCGAACATGCCTTGGATTGCGTCCCATGTTCGGCCTCTCGATTCAGGTGCTAGCAGCACAATACCATGTTTCTCACACGGTTCGTAGAGTCTCTCCCAGGATCTTGCTCGACCACCCCCCCCGTGTAAAGCAACGATAAGTGGGGCAGGAAGGGTTGGCTTGTACTGGTCGGGTACATAGAGTATTCCACCCCGGCCCTTGTCGGTTTCCACTGTCACTGCTCCTCTGGGTGCAGGGATGGTAGGCCGTCCCGGACGAGCGGTCAGACGCGGATCTCTTTGCTGTTGAGAGAGAATCTGGGTCCGGGAAATTGCCTCAACTAATGGGGGCCAAAGCATCGGAATACCCGCCGCTAAGAAATTTCGCCGGGTTAGGACGTCTTCGTTTGCTATGGTAGGTATCATACTTGTAGAGCTCTGCCGGGATAGCATTGAAGGGAGGTGAAGCTGGCGCATTGGCATGGGAGCGTCAAAGATTCCTTATGCCGTTGCGAAAGGTTGAATGGTAGTCGTTCATTTCAGGAATAGAATCGCCGGCCGAAGGAGGGATCAATGTCGATACTTAATCCAGGATTTTACCGCCAGGCGACCTCGCTCGTCGGGGTACTTAGCCTGTTTATAATTGGAGCGGATTTCGGTGTTGCCCAAAGGTTCGTCAATCCGGATTCCCTGAGGCAGCTACAGAGCGTGGTCCCACTCAGTGGCCCACCGGGGACGAGTGTCGAAATCTCTTCAGAAAATTTACCTCTTGCTGCGCGCATCCATCTAGCAGTGGGTGCAATCCATGCCGGTTTTGAGACACTCGCCGAGGGTGCTCAGGGAGAGTGGGGTGATATGTCGGGGGAGATCAAGATCCCGGAATCGGCATCGTGGGATCGGCCACTCTATGTGATTGCACTCAATGGGGTTTTTAGCCCAATCGGACTCTCGAATCCATTCCATGTAACAAATGAGGAAGGCTTGGTCCGAAGAGAGGGTCAGATTACTGACGAGCTTGAGGCGTGTCTGACATTTCGGGATGAAGATGAACTGCTTTATGCTCTGACCGGGGAACTCGGCAGCCTCGGTGCTGGGGATCAGGTTACTATAGAGGGAGTCTATTTAGAGACCAGCTCGTGCATGGAAGGAAGCACAATTGAGGTGGTCCGAGCCATATCGGGGAGGGAAAGACCGTGAAGACATTCTTCCGTGCTTCAGTGCCTGTAATGCTCTCGTATGTTCTGGTGATCACACAGGTGGGTGCACAGGAGTCTCCGGCAAAGGACATGATGACTTTTCCGCGCCCAATCGAGGCACTCGACAATGTCTGGATTGAAGAGCTTACGATGCTTGAAGTGCGCGACGCTCTTGAAGAAGGAAAGACGACCGCGCTGATCTTGACTGGCGGTATCGAGGAGAATGGTCCGTACCTGACAACGGGGAAGCATAACCATGTGCTTGCGGTGATGGGTGATGCCATCGCCAGAAAACTCAGAAATGCGTTGGTTGCGCCGATCGTAACAATAGAGCCTGGCAACCCTGAACGGGCTGGCACACCGGGTGGTATCCGCCTCTCGCAGGAGACTTTTCAGGCAGTACTCCGTGATATGGCGACCAGCCTAAGAACACAGGGTTTCAGAAATATCTTCCTAATTGGAGATAGCGGAGGTAACCAGCGGGGGATGGCTACTGTTGCAGAAGAGTTATCCGAGGCTTGGGCCGGCCAGGGTATCGTGATCGCCCACATCCCCGAGTATTACAACTACGATGATGTGGTCGAGTACCAGAAAAATGTACTCGGAATAGATGAGGATCCTCGTTTAGAGGGCCTTCACGATGACTACTACATCACTTCGATCATCATGAATGACAACCCTCAGCATGTGAGACTTGAGCAGCGGATTGCTGCGGGCAAGGCTTCGATTAACAACATCAATCTCTTACCGGTCGATAAGACTCTGGAGCATGGGAGAAGGCTGATAGAGTTCCGTGCAGATGTTACGGTTGCAGCCATTCTGGCAGCTATAGCAGCGTCAGATCGATAGCTAGAGACAAATCCTGGGCCAGCCGAGCCTAAAAAATATTTCCTTCAACTGCCAGATTTTCATCGAAACGGTCGTGCCGGAATCCATTCATTTCCAGCGTATGTGCGTGACCGTCGGCAATGAGCTCGGAGACGGCTAGGCCGGTTGCGGGTGCGTGCATGATCCCGTGCCCCGAGAACCCACAGGCGTCTACCCACTTTGAATCTCCAGGGTTAATCCCTATGACAGGGCTGTTATCTGGACTTACCGCGTAGTATCCCCACCAGCTGCCCTTGCGGTCGATTCCCAAGTCACCCCACCACGGGAAGCGATCTACTCCGGTCAGAAGGACATGCTCCATCCAGTCCCAGTCCATCCCTTCGCTGAAGCCAAAGTCTTGATCAAGATCATCAAGGCCGAACAGAACTCGGTCTCCTTCGCTACGGAGATATACTCCTGTAGCAAGATCGATCGTGAGCGGGTAAGTACGTGAATCCGTGATTGGAGCACTCAAGAAAATCTGTATGCGTTTCGGGCCTACGGGAACTTCAAGACCAGCGAGCCTACCAACGTTCTCAGACCATGCGCCCGTGGCGTTCACGATATGCTCGCAATGGAAGGTGTTGTTGCCACTATGGATCATCCAGCCTTTCGCGAGACGCTCAATTTCAGTGACAGGGGTGTTGAAACGGTATTCGACACCCAGAGTCTTACCCATTGCAACCCAGGCGTTTGTAGCCATGTGGGGATCGATGATGCCATCCCATGGGCCGTACGTTGCACCCTTGAGTCCATCGGAATCGAATGACACGTAGTCTTGAGCCTCTATTGGATCAAGAACCTCAACGGGAGCCCCCAAACTCTGCTGTAACGCAACAGATTCCATGTGCTCGTCCCACCTATCATCCGGGATGAGTAGGAGATATCCAATATCCCGATATCCGATATCGTACCCGTGCCGATCGGCGAACTCTCGATAAATCGGGAGCGAGTACATTGAAAGTTGGATATTAGCGGGCGTCGTGAATTGAACCCTGACGCCTGCGGCGCTCTTGCCTGTTGAACCCATAGCTGGTGCGACATCTCGCTCGAGCACTACGACGTTCAGGTTCCGAGACGCGAGATGCCAGGCACAAGAGGCTCCCACAATCCCAGCACCTACCACGGTGACATCGGTGGTCCGACTAATCTTTCAGCCCTCCCCATCTGGTTCCCCGCGGAAGGCTTTTAAGCATCAATCCCAGCTGTGCGATCGTGATTGGGGTTCCCAGGAGGTCTCCTTCTTCTGGTTGATAAGCGGGCCAAGATACTTCCCGGTTGCCACTCCGTCACGGTAATATGTCTATGCTGAGAGCATGGGCATGCATTCGTCCCATTCTTGCCCTCATGATCCGACTTGTTCGAATGAAAACCCTCTTAAGTTGCGCTCTTAACTGAATTATAGCGTTGTGCATGCTTGAATCACGCACCAAGTTTGCACCTGAGGGCAATACATTAGGATAGCTAATATGTTTGGAAGTTATAGGAGGTATGATGCGCAATAAGTTGCTGCTCGTAGTTGGGGCGGTGGCGATGGTTGCTGTTAGCACCGTCCCAGTAGTCGCTCAGACCCCTCTTGGGTATGTCGCAGCTCGTGGGCAGACTGTTACACCAGCGTTCGAGGGCTGGTACCTGAATCCTGATGGGACTAAGACGCTCTCATTTGGTTACTACAACCGGAACCGAGAGGAAGTTCTCGAGATACCTCTCGGGTCAGACAATTTTATTGAGCCTGCTCAGTTTGATGGTGGACAGCCGACACGATTTGATGGGAATCGTCACTGGGGGGTCTTCGGGATCATCATTCCGGGGGACTACACTGGCTCCGTCGCGTGGACGCTCAAGAACCGTGGAAAGACGTTCATGATTCCAGCCAATCTCAAATCCGATTGGGCAATCGATGCGCTTCTGGGTGAGGCATCAGGTAACATGGCTCCAGAACTTGCTACAGCTGAGTCGGGCCCATGGATAGCTGGGCCCGGAGGCTTGAAGATGGACCCCGTTCATACCAAAGCATGGACAGAGACTGAATTAACGGTATGGGCTCGGGATGACGGCTATGGAGGAGGGAGTGCCTACGGTGGCGGGCGTGTGACTCCGGTTACGCTGACCTGGTTTAAGCACAGTGGACCAGGTGACGTCACATTTAGTGAAAAATCAGGTCGTATTGATGTCAAAGGCGGCTCGATGGCTACGATGGCTACGTTTACAGAGCCGGGAGAGTATATTGTTCGAGTGCGTGCCAACGACTCCTCTGGGGTCTCCGGTGCAGGTCACTCGCAGTGTTGTTGGACCAATGGATTTGTAAGAATTGCTGTCAATTAGACTAGGATAAGGAGCACCTCATGCGAGGATGTATGTTAGATCAGGCCCAGTTAAGGAGCGCTGTGCTATTATCGGTCGCAGTCCTGGCTGTAGTAGCCGGAGATGCTTCGTCGCAGGAGGTGACGTATGCCAGAGATGTGGCACCGATTATTCAGGAAAATTGCCAGCAGTGCCACATGGAAGGTTCAATAGCACCGATTCAGCTGACGAACTATGACGAAGCTCGTCGGTACGCGCGGAGGATCCGCACCAAGGTCGAAAATCGTGTCATGCCTCCTTGGCACCTAGATCGTACCGTCGGTATCCAGGAGTTTAAGAATGACCGGTCACTGACCGACGAGGAAATCGAGAAGATCGTCTCTTGGGTAGACAATGGCACACCATTCGGGGATGAGGGTGATCTTCCGGCTCCGTTGGATTTTCGTGATCCCGATGGCTTTAAGTTGTCCGGTGAATTCGGTGAGCCTGATATGATCGTGAAATCAGAGTCGTACACACTCGAAGCAGTGACACAAGATAAATGGTTCCGACCGGTAACTCCTACTGGTGTGACTGAGCCACGCTGGGTCAAGGCGATTGAGATTCGCCCGATTGGTAAAGACACGAAGACCATCACCCACCACGTGCTCGCGTTCTTAATGCAGGATGAGGAAAATAGTGAGTATAGTGTTGGGCCGGTGATCACGAGCGATCGTGGTGGCTCAATGGGTGGTGCTGGACTCTTCATGGAATGGGCAGTGGGGAAGGATGGTGAAATCTTCCCTGATGGTGCTGGAAAATTGATGCTTCCGGGGTCCCAGATTCGTTGGGAGATTCACCTCCATGCGATGGGGAAGCTCGTGGACGACGCTCAGGTTGAACTGGGAGTATGGTTCTACGATGTCGGTGACGAGCCCAAGAATCGCACACGTCTCCGGATGTTCGACGCTCGAGGTAGAAATGGACTTGATATTTCTCCGGACGAGATGGCGGTCACGCAGCAGTTCCACAAGCTTCGTTGGCCGACCAGGCTGGAGAACTTTCAGCCACATATGCATATGCGTGGCAAGATCATGATGATTGAGGCCATGTATCCAAACGGGCGGAGTGAAGTGCTCAGTCGGGTTGATAACTTCCAGTGGAATTGGCACGTCAACTACATATACGCGGACCACGCGGCGCCACTGCTGCCAGCAGGCACAACATTGATTGTCACTGCATGGCACGACAATACAAAGGATAATCCGAATAATCCTGACTATACGCAGTGGATCGGATGGGGTGATCGCACGGTCGATGAAATGGCTCACGCTTGGATTGATGTCACGTACCTCAGTGAAGAGGATTATGAGGCCGAAGTTGCTAAGCGTGATGCTATGAAAGCTCAACAGAGTAGCGGCCCCTCTGGGAGTCCTAACCACTAGAGCTTCACCAGCTAGTAACCAGAAGCCCCTCCTGGTCCCCGCGGACCGGGCGGGGCTTCTTAGACTCAACGTTTCTCAAGTGAGCAACTACAAAGTGCGTAATACGACACTAGTTCTGGCCGCAATTCTTGTTTCGGTACCCGCCACGGCACAAATCCCGACACCTGCTTCTGTACTGGGCTTCGAACCAGGTGCGGACTTCCATCTCGCGACATACGAAGAATCTGTGGAGTACTTCCAGTTACTCGATGCTTCATCCGACCGCATCAGTATGATGCGTGTAGGGAGGACATCTGAGGGTCGCGACTGGTGGATTGCTTTGATTTCGTCACCAGAAAACCTCTCATCAGTAGAGCAATACCGGGATATTGCAGACAAGCTCGCGCACCCGGCGGAGCTTTCAGACTCAGAGGCTCAATCACTTTCGCTAGAGGGCAAGGCGATCGTCGACGTCAATGGCGGCCTGCATGCCTCGGAGGTTGCTGGGGCACAGCACACGATACAGCTCGCGTATGAGCTTGTGGCCGATGAAAGCCCACGTATTTCAGCGATCCGGCAAAATGTGATCACCGTTTTATGGCCGTCACTGAATCCCGATGGTCAGACCATGATTGCGGACTGGTATAGCTCCAACATCGGTACACCCTATGAAGTTTCTTCGATGCCCTGGCTCTACCAGAAGTACATAGGACACGATAACAACCGCGACGCGTATATGCTTAACATGATCGAGTCGCGAGTCCTGGCTCGTACGTGGCAGGAATGGGATCCACAAATTATCTACGTCCATCATCAAAGCTCTCCATTCCCAACACGGATCTGGTTGCCACCGTTCGCAGAGCCGATCGCATCGTTTACGCCTCCCATTATGGCACGCACTGTGAACACAATCGGGATGACGATCGCACAGATGCTTGAGTCCCGAGGGATGCCGGGGGCCGTGCATATGGGTACAGGCTTCGATGCTTGGTATCCGGGCTATGTCGACTATTTACCGATGATGCAGAATCAGGCAGCATTCTGGACTGAAACCGCGCTGTACCGTTACGCAACGCCACACTTTTACACACTCTCCGATTTCCCGCCCGCCCGACGTGACCTGCGTGTAGAATCACTTTACTCCAGTCCATGGAAGGGAGGTTGGTGGAGGCTGTCTGATGCTGTGGACTATATGAGGGTTGGATCTCTCGCCGTGCTTGACTATGCGGCAAAGTACAAGGAAGACCTTCTGTATAACCGTTATCAATCAGGCCGCGATGTGATCCAGAAGTATGAAACTTCGGCCCCATATGCCTATTTCATTCCGCAAGATCAGCCTGATCCCGTTGCGCCTGTTGAGCTACTACGTCGACTCGCTTTCAATGGACTAAGGATTTACCAACTGAATCAGGATGTCACCCATGAAGGATTAACCCAAGATGCTGGGACTTGGGTACTACCTCTAGACCAGGAATTTGGAGAACTCGCGCGGCAGGTTCTTTCTGTACAAGAGTATCCGGATCTCAGAGAGTATCCCGACGGTCCCCCAGAACAGCCATATGATGCAGCCGGGTGGACGCTTTCTTACCAAATGGATGTAAATGTCATTGAAGTAACCCAGCCTCTTACCCCTGAGATCCTTTCGGCTATGCAGGAGCTTGAAACCGAGGCCTTGGCCTGGGAAGAAGAGATCGACGATGCTTCACCCTTCGACGCTGTTTCAGGTGTCGGATTTGATTCCCATCCGGTTGCCCGAGCGGTTGAGCCAATTCCGGGTCGACTCACAGGTTCGGGTCCAGGACTCCGGCTTAATCCTGTGCAGAATAATTCGTTTCGTGCATTGAACCGGGCGTGGGATATGGGGGCCATGGTGCGATACGGAAACGGTGAATACATCGTGACCGGACTTGGAGGCACAGCAGTTGATGGATTGATAGAAGATTATGCCCTTCAGGCAACAAGAGGACCGACGGACGGAGCAGATCTTTCTCGTCCTGCTCTCGGTATCTACCGGCCCTGGAATCCAAGTATGGATGAGGGGTGGACTCGTTGGCTGCTTGAGGAGCACGGCTTCTCATTCTCGAACTTGAGAACTGCAGACGTACATGCTGAAAATCTCCATGACCGGTATGACGTTATTGTTCTTCCGTCAGAGAGTTCCGGAAGCCTAATGAATGGTTTTGGCGTTGGCTCCGTACCGCCTAGATATGAGGGTGGACTCGGTCAGCAGGGGGTACGGGCATTGGATGAGTTTGTGCGTGCTGGAGGCACACTAGTGTGTATGAACGCATCGAGTGACCTGTGTATCGATGAGCTACATCTTCCGGTATCGAACGTCACACGTGGCCTCGCTCGCAGTGAATTTTTCTCCTCGGGTTCGATTTTCGAGGTTCGTGTCGATGCCGAACACCCAGTCATGGCTGGGATGCCTGAGCTAGGGAAAATCTTCTTCGACCGAAGCCCTGTTTTTACTGCGGAAGAAGGATTTGAGGGATCCGTAATCGCAGCGTATGCTCAAGAAGGATCACCTCTGCTCTCTGGTTATCTACTGGGAGAAGAGCACCTTCAGGGTCAAGCCGCTGCTGTCGATGTGCACCATGGTGATGGGCATGTCATTCTTCTTGGATTCAGACCCCAGTGGCGTGGGCAGCCGCGCGGTACATTCCGCGTTCTTTTCAACGCGTCTCTATTCCACGGTTCGGTTGCGAGGAACGCAACCGGTACCGAGGGGTTTTGGGAGCGCCCAGAAAAGGAAGAAGGCGAGGATCCGAACTAGATAAATTTTAGAACATGAAAAAGGACCCTGGGCAGCGAATATCCACTGCCCAGGGTCCTTTTTTCTGCACCTATACGTGGTGCGCTCTAGCCTAGAACTCGAACTGCACTTGCAGAAGTGCAAGCAGTCCCATATCAGGAACGCCAACAAACTCTTTGTGCTTGTTATTGAAAACGTTGTTGATGGTCGTAGATATCGTGGTTCCCGTTCCTGGTAGGCGATAGCCAGCGTTCATATCGACAACGTTAACTGCCTCGAGGACGTCCCTGTATACACCTGAATTCACAGGGAATCCGGCGCTCATTCTGAGGCGAGCACCGTAGAATAGACCTGAAATTTTGTTATCCACGTCGAGTCCGATCGCGCCCTTGGCCGTCGGAGCGTTGAGGGCGATATCCTCAGCGCCCAGGCAACTACCGTCGCCGTTGGCATCGTAGCATTCGTCACTCACATATGAATACGATCCGGACAGCGTAACTTGATCAGTCACGTGAGCTTCGATACCTAAGTCCATGCCCATAATGCTGAATTTCCCATAATTCCGTGCACTCAGCATTAGGTCTGAATTAGAGCGTTGATCGGGTACGATCGTCCCGAGCGGCACACTGGCCAGCGTCGGTGCGACTGCGGCGGCAATCTGTTGCGCCACTGACAGAGGAATACCCACCGCAGCTAGGCGTGTGACCAAATAGGTCGCGACTGAGTTTCCATCGAGGAAGACATTTGGTGTCAGGGTCTTTAGTGGCCCGATGAAATTCCTATATCGATCGGTATAAGCGGAGACGTCGAACCGGACCTTGTCAGCAATCAAGCCCGTGTATCCGAGTTCCCACGTTTGCTTAGCCATTGCTTGTAAACGGTTCACTCCATTGGGGCCGGCGGAAGGGACAAATGGTGCCCCTCCTGCCTGACTAAACTCCAGCATCGTTGAGGTGAGTTCACCTGGCTGAGGGTTTCCTACGATCGCAGCGAACGTTGCTGCGTTTAGACCCAACAGTGGCAGCGTCGCCGCTAATGTTGCGTTCTGCAGCATGAACGGCACCAAAAGGTTGTCCCATAGCGCAGCGCCGTTTGCGGGCAACTGCGTCCCCGGGGCAAAGGGTGAGTACATGCAGAAGCCGCGGAGTCCACCCGCGCAGGTATTATTGAACGTGAATCCGGTCGTTGGAATACCGGATGCCCGGACGTTATAGCCCACAGTCGGTGTGATCATGGTCCGGCCAGCAAGGATATCGAGGAAGAGGTTGTTGCTGGTCGGTGTACTGAAAGACCGGTTGTAAGTGGCCCTAAACGCATGACCCTCTTCCGGTGTCAGAACGAATCCGAGACGCGGTGAGACGAACGCATCTTCAAGCCAATTGTGAGTATCCCTCCGGATCGCTGCTACGAAGTCAATTTGGTCGGTCAACTTGGTGGTAGTCTGCACATACGTACCAAACAACTTCGTTACGTCGTTGTCTTCATTCATTCCGTTGATTGTGCCACCGGTTCTCGGGGTCACATGTGAGTAATCAATACCGGCAGTGGCACTGAACCGCTCACCGAGGCTGAAGTTGTACTGGCCTTGTGTCGCGAACGTAACCGAGTTGTCGACGATCGGTAGGCCGGTGCGAAGCATATAGGTGTCCCCGGCACTGCTGTTGTTCAGGAATGCTTGGACGAATAGGCCACTCTTATTTACACGGGCCTGAAGAGACTTATAGGTCCAGTTTTTTGCTTGACCCGCACCAATTCCTGTCGGCTCGATTGAGCTGGCGAGGGTTTTGAGTCCACCAGTGATGATGATGTTGTCGTTTGGGTCGTCCCAGGGGCGGAGATCGAGGCGTGCCTCTCCACCGTAGTGCGATGAGAAGAAATCTCGTACACCGATCTTAGAACCCGCTGGCGCCGCAGCCCTAGCCACAGCTTCCACTGGATCCGTGTATTCAAAGTCATTTCCGCGGAAATACTGCCCAGAGACCTTGAGCCCAGCCTTCTCACTGAATGCCCAGGCATGTCTGAACATACCCCGAAACATGCTCTGGTTACCACCCGATAAGGCCATGCTCGTTCCTGGTCTGTCGATCGGTGACGAGGTGATGATGTGCATTACCCCGCTGCTTGCGTTGGGACCGTAAAGTGCGGCAGCCGGTCCCAGCACGACTTCGATACGCTCGATATCCAGCGGTGTAGTCGGGTGCAGGTTGTAATTGTTAAGCCTGATTGATGGTACCCGAGCGTAGCGGTAGTCCGTGAGCACGAGCAGTGCTCCAGAAAAGACATTATTGAAGCCTCGTGTAACCGTATTGCTCTGGTTGATTCCAACCTGAGAAACGTCTACACCAGGCAGTCCTTTCAGGAAGTCGGCAGTAGATGTAGATGCGATTCGCGAGATATCATCTGCGGTTACGATGCTCACTTGGGCGGGTGCCGAAAGGCTGCTTGCCTCTTGGCCACGACTCACTGTAACGCTGACAGGAGCAAGGGCGAGTGCAGTCGTGGTCATCCCTACGGTAATCTCGGTGGCTGCACCCCCGCTGACGGAGATACCGTCCACGCGCACTGTCTCGTAACCGAGTAACACTGCTACGATCGAGTAGGATCCGGGATCCAGACTCACGGTGAAGTTGCCCTGTGCGTCCGATAGAGCACCGCCCGATGTACCTGTGCCGAGTACCTGAATCTGAGCTTGAGCGAGTGCTTGACCCGTACCTTGATCCGTCACCTGCCCACTGATAGAACCCTGTTGGGCCTGTAGCGGGATGGTAATGATGAGTAGGGTACCGATTAGAATGCCAAGAGAGCTTGTAAGTCGGTGGCGCATGGTTCAGCCTTCTCCGTATGTCCGGGAAGCTTTCAGCTAGTCCTGCTGGAAGGAAAAATACACACGGTTTGGCGGAGATGGCAAAGAGTTTTTCCAGAATAACACCGGATTGTCACAGTCCCAGGAGTTCCGGGTCTTGATTTTTTCAGGCTGGGTGAGGGCTTGTCGCGTGCCATCTGCCCACTTCTACCCCATTATTGCGTACCTGCCTGGAGGCGGGTTCATTGCCAGAACTCTATCAATATCTACCGATCGAGGACGATATGCGTTTCCCGTCAACCACATACCTTCTGATCGCTATTCTTGCCCTGACATGGGCAGGGGAAGTCAGTGCTCAACAGCGAACCTTCACGTTTATGGATGTGCAGGAACTTAAGCGTGCTGGGTCATGGGTCCCTCGGTCAGATGGGGCCCTCATGCTCTATACCGTCACCACGCCTGACTGGGTGGGTGCCGACTCCCAGAGTGACATCCATATCGTGTCACTTGCGGATGGGATGTCTTCGAGTCGAAGACTCACGTTCACGGCCGATAAGAATGAAACGCAGCCTACTTGGGCTCCGGATGGCTCGTTTTTCGTATTTCTGTCGAATCGAGACTCTGAAGGATCAGGGGGCAACCAGTTGTACATGATGCGTCACGACGGTGGTGAAGCTCAGAAGGTCACGGAAGCTGAAGAAGGGGTGTCAGGGTTTGATTTTAGCCCAGATGGGCGCTGGCTTGTTTATCAGAGCGGCGAGTCTGGACAGGAGCAGCTATTTGGGATATCGGTTGGCGATCTGCCCGCGGATGAAGCTGGGCAGCTCACGGAGGGTGAAGCCGGCGTCGAACAGTGGGACTTCAGCCCTGACGGAAGCCGTATCTACTTCGTACGTCCTGACGGTTTTGATGAGGATGAGAAACTACGGTTGGAGGAAGGCTTCACTGTGGACGTGAAGAATGCTACGACCCCCCTCTCTGAGCTCTGGTCCCTCGATGTCGTTTCAGGCACTGAAAGCCCGTTGACGTCCAGTGAATCGTACAGTGTAAATGCGTTTACAATCTCCCCAGATGGTCGTTGGATAGGCTTTACAGGTGGATCAACTGAGCGTTACGAACGAAATATCACACAGGCTCGTCTCTACACGGACCAGTACCTCTTGGAGGTGAGTAGTGGACGAGTCGAGCGCCTAACGGAAAACTATGAGGTTGGTGAGTCCGGACTCAGCTTCTCCCCGGACAGCCGCTGGATTGCATTCACAGCTCCGGACGATATGGAGCGCTATTCGATGACCAATAGCCGAATGTATGTCCGTGCTGTGGGCGACAGTGGTGGAGCGTTCCGGAAGATTGGTGCGGATTTCGATCAAAGTATACGAGCTGGTTTCTGGTCAGATGATGCCAGCACCATCTATTTCAATGCGGGTGTGACGGTCACTACTCAGCTTCATGCGTTGGACGTCCAGACTGGCCAGGTGCGCCAACTCACTAACGCGCGAGCAGCTCTTTCGGTTAGCCGCGACGAGGACAGTGGTGTGATCCTGATTGGATATTCGGATCCCGTTACTCCGCCTACGGTTTTCACGATTTCGAGCATAGAAGGAATCGCGGATCGTTCGTCCTGGATTCAGCTTGTGGATGCGAATCCGCAGTTGAGAGATATCAGCTTCGGCGAGGAGGTTGAGGTCAACTGGACTTCAACAGACGGGAAGACCGTGGGCGGAGTTCTGGTCTATCCAGTTGGGTACTCAGAAGGAACACGCTACCCCCTCATCGTTGCGATTCACGGGGGCCCTGCGTCTGCAGACCAACTGCGATTCAATGGTGGATACAATGCGCAGGTCTACGCGGGAGCTGGCTACGCAGTTCTTAAGCCTAACTACAGAGGGTCCACGAACTACGGTAACGCTCACCGGACGGACATCGTAGGTGACTATTTCACTCTCGGCTTCGACGACATCATGACAGGTGTCGATCACTTGATCGAGGAGGGTATCGTTGACTCCGAACGTATGGGAGCGCTGGGCTGGAGTGCTGGTGGCCACTGGTCAAACTGGATTCTGACGCACACTGACCGCTTCAAGGCCATAAGCTCAGGCGCGGGTACGATGAACTGGATCAGCATGTATGCTCAGAGTGATGTTCAGCGGAATCGTCAGTTCTATATCGGGGATGACTTTCTCTACGAGAACTTCGATCCGTACTGGGATCAGTCTCCACTCAAGTATATCGCTGATGCGAAAACCCCGACGATGGTTCACGTAGTTGAGGGTGATCCACGAGTGCCAAGCCCGCAGTCCGTAGAACTCCACATGGCGTTAAAGAAGCTTGGGGTGCCGACGGAATTGTTCATGTATCCTGGTCGTAGCCATGGGATTCCCGACCCTAGAAACCGCCTGGTCAAAGCGGTCAGTGAGATGGCATGGATGGACCACTATCTTAGAGGTATCGGTGACAAATTTGAGTGGAAGCAGGTCTTAGAGACGCTTGAAGCCAAGAAGGAGCCCCCAAGAGCGATTTCAGACCACTACTAAGAAGTTCCTTTATTGAGTTGAGCAGGTGGATTTTGCTCCGTCAGGTGGCGAGCACGGTCGAGCCTACGGTCTGGCGGTTCTCCAGGTCTCGATGGGCCTCGGGAACATCTGATAGTGGATACTTTTGGCCAATGTGTGGAGTAACTTTACCGGATAAGACCATATCAAAGAGCTTGGCTATGCCTTCAGCAGCTTCAGCCGGATCATTGTAATAATGTGCTAAGCCGGGGCGTGTTAGGAATAGCGAACCGTTTTGTGAGAGCAGGAGTGGGGGTACAGGTGGCACGGGCCCTGATGCATTTCCGAAGGTTACCATCATCCCACGAGGTCGAAGGGATTTGATCGAAGCTTCGAAGGTGGCGGCTCCAACCGAATCGTACACGACGTCTACTCCCTGCCCATCAGTCATCTCTCGAACCCGATCAGCTACATCTTCAACCCGGTAGAGGATCACCTCGTCACACCCACTTGCTTGTGCTAATTCACCTTTTTCCTCTGATCCCACTGTACCAATAACTCTTGCACCTAGGGCGCTGAGCCACTGTGAGGCGATTAATCCAACTCCCCCAGCGGCTGCATGGAGTAAGACCACATCTCCGGCCGAGATAGGGAACGTACGGGTCACTAGGTACTCGACTGTGCATCCTTTGAGCATAATTGCGGCAGCAGTGTGGTCATCAATTGCATCCGGAAGTCGAGCTAGTCGTGTTCGCGGAAGAATCCTCTTTTCACTGTATGATCCGGGTGGCCCATTTCCTGTGTAGGCCACTCTTTCACCAAGGCCTAGGTCATCTACATTCGACCCGACTGCTTCAATAATCCCTGCGGCTTCTACGCCCGGTGTGAAAGGCAGTTCTAGCGGATAGAGGCCGGTTCTGTGGTATACATCAATGAAGTTGAGGCCTACAGCTGTATGACGGACCAGCACATCGGTTGGGCCGAGTGATGGCAACTCCCTTTCTCCCCACTCCAGGACCTCGGGTCCTCCGAACTGACTTACGACGATCGCTCGGGTCTTTTCATTCATGTGCGCAATTTCTCTGGATTGAGATTGAACGGCTAGCTATATCTGTTGGGGAGAGTTAGCGCCCTCTCCATTGTTCAAGATGTTCAACGAGCAACTCGTTGAGGTCGTCCGTAGCTTCTTCGGCTATCCAATGACTTACGCCCTCAAGGACTTCGAATTGGTAGGGGCCCGTCACGAACTCTTCGGAAGCCTCAGCAGTTCCTCGGTCGAAACAGCAGTCCTCTGTACTCCAGACATAGAGCGTGGGGGTAGAGACCATTGCAGGGGAGGCAGGCGGAGCATCTCCCTGGGAGGGTATCGCGGAGCGATACCAGTTAAGTGCAGCCTGAAGTGCATCCGGAGTACCGAGCAGGCTGAGGTAGAGATTGAGATCTGTTTCCGAAGAGCTGAACTGGGACAGTATGCTCTTGAGAAGCTGTGCCTCATTCGCCAGAAAAAGTTGTTCCGAGCCCGCTGATCGGAACATTGTCATGTAACTGGATGCTTGTGATTGTGCGGAATTTGGATCCGACAGAGCCTGTGCAAAAGCAGTCATGTGGGGTGTCGAGAGAGCGGCAAGTGATTGAACGCGTTCCGGTACGGATGAAGCAAGAATCCATGCGACCGCTGCTCCCCAGTCGTGCCCGACTAGATGAAAACGCTCATACCCAAGAGCTGTTGCCATCCCTAGTACGTCCCCTACGAGTTCTTCCATCACATAGTCGGATACCTCTGGAGGGCGGGCACCTGCGGAGTATCCCCTTTGATCCGGTGCTACAACTCGAAAGCCAAGAGCGGCGAGGACCGGCAATTGATTACGCCATGCGTAGCCAGCTTGAGGAAACCCATGCAAGAGCAGCACGAGTTCGCCATCCAGTGGTCCCGCTGCAAGCGCATCGAATACAAAATCTTCGACTGAAATCTCTATCTGCTCCAATGCATCCTCCGTGGATTGTGCAAGATATGGAGGCGCGATCCACCCCAGCGTGATACTGAGTAACAAGATTGATTTTAACATGGGGATGCCTCGTTTTTGCTGGGATCAGAGGAGTATACGCTTACATCGGTGCCAAGACATCTGGAAGAGAGGGTGGGCCCTAGATCTTAGCAACCGAGAGATGAGTGTCTATCTTTCCAGTGATTACTGCTTAGCCGGGAGAACAAAATGCGTCGCATCCGCTTTTTCTTGGCAGCTATACTTGCTGCTGCCTTTGTTGTGCCTCTTTCAGCCCAGTCCGCACCTTCCCAGTTCGGGGAAGAGATTTCGGGTCAGTTCGAGGCTTCGGCACGTAAGCTTGTGGCTCTCGCCCAGGTGATGCCATCTGATACCTATAGTTGGCAGCCCATGGAGGGTGTGTACTCAGTAGCGAGGGTCTACACTCATATTTCCCGCTATAACTACATGTATCCTGACCAGAGCCTTGGTATCGAATCTCCTATGGGACCTGCGGAGTACGGACGCTGGGAAGAAGAAGTTGTTGATAAAGACAAAGTAGTGGAGATCCTTGGCGCCTCGATGGACCACGTCCGGGCAGTGATTGATCAGATGTCAGAGAAAGAACTCAGTAAGCCGACCCGCCTTTACGGGAGGGAGGTCGGCCAATGGGCAGTTCTCTTACAGCTTGTCACCCATATGAACGAACATCTCGGTCAAGCGATCGCGTATGCGAGGATGAATCAAGTAATTCCTCCGTGGTCGAGCTAGGAGAAACTCATTATTTCCCGCCAACCTCAATTGTTCATCAGTGTAGTCATACTCACCACCGTATTCAGTTGCCAGAGCCAACAAATGGAGTCGCCTGACCTCTCGGAGGTGGAAACTATGGTGGACCAGGAACCCGGTTCGAAATTGGCTCGTCTCTTAGCTGAAGGTCAGGCAGTCTTCGGGATGTTCGCACGTCCGCAGAATGCTGACGGTGGTCGGGCTGCTGCTGCTAACGAAGAGACGGATTTCATCTTTTATTCCCTAGAGTCTGGGCCATGGGATATACCAACGATGGAGTCCTTCATGACTGCTATGACTGAAGCGTCCGGCGAAAAGGAACCGCATCCAGTTACGCTTCGAATTCCTCCGATTCGTGAAGATCGTGAGGTTGCGCTCGCCCATATTTCTGAAGGTATCGCGGCTGGTGTTGAGGGGATTGTATTTCCCCACGTTGAGTCACGAGCAGATGCTGAACTCGCAGTGCGTTCGATGGGTAGCCGCCTTTGGCCCAGTAGCCCCAGTGGTGATCTCATCAATATCCTGCTCATAGAAGATCAGGTAGGGATAACTGCGGCTCGGGAGATTGTTGGGACACCAGGTGTAAGTGTGGCGATTCCCGGTCCGGGTGACCTTCGCAGGGCATATGAGGGAGATATGGAGGCGGTAGAGGAGGCAATTCAGACTGTACTTGCAGCGTGCAAAGAATTCGATGTGGCATGCGGGATTACAGCTGGTGTCGACGACATTGCTGAGCGCCTGGCACAAGGGTTCAAGCTCATTATTGTCAATCAGCCCGAAGCGCTCTCGGTTGGTCTTGAGGAGTCTGGTCGTGGGGGTTGAGCGCGTGGTTGCTACGGTGGGACCATACGGATTCAAGCTGCTTGCAGTGGGGGCTACTCTGTGCATGACTGCGGCATGCTCTGACGTGCCAGACGACACCAGTACAGCTGATGCCGGCTCGTCCTCTAGGCTAATCCAGCTATGGTCCGAGGATACACCCGCGTTCGGTATCTTTGTCCCAAATGAGCGCCCAAGAGGAGATGCGGCACCCGACGGCTCTCGTCTCCCGCCACTGTATACCTCCGAAGGAGGTGCAAGTCTCGGTGAAAATCCTTTGCTGGACTACCTCTTTCTGAACCTTGAAGGGAGTTATGATGCCGAGGCTGTAGCTGCGATTGCAGAGGGCCTTGATCAATCGACTTTGGAGGGAGCCCCTTCTCTTCTTGTCCGAATCCCACCTATAGAACGTGATGGTGCAGAAACAGCGCGAGCACGGGTGATTGAGTCACTTCAGTTGGGCGCTGACGGTGTTGTGATTCCACATGTAGGTAGTGTTGAGGAAGCACAATTGGCGGTGAGTTTCTTCGCAGATGCTGGAGCTAGCGTTTGGTCTCCCGATAATCCGGATGGGCAGACACTGGCCATGATCATGATCGAAGATGCAGGTGCACTCGCAGCTGCGGGTGAGATCGCGGATACACCAGGTTACAGCGTATTAGCCTGTGGTATTGGGAGCCTTTCGAATGATCTTGGGAGCCGTGAAGCAGGAGAAGCCGGTACACAGGAAGTGCTACAGCACTCGGAACGAGTGGGTCTCCCAAATATGATCACTGCCAATGCTCAAGATGTTGAACAGCGGCTTGAGGAAGGCTTTCTAGGTTTACTGATGTCCGGCGCGGGTGCAGATGAGGCGATCCGTATCGGTAGATCGGCAGTCGGACGTTAGCTGCCCCGATATCTGGTATCAGCAGAATAGTGACTCGCTATGCCGAACTTCCCTGTCCCGCTTCCGCCTGGTCTATCCCTGCCCGTAATGCTTCGACTAGCCGAGGTATCTCGGCCTCTGGGGTGGCACACAGAGCTACGCGGACAGCACCCTTGAGGGGTATCACATAGACGCCCATATCACGCATCACCGCAGCAGTCTTTTCTCCGTCGGGAGTGAATACCACAACAAAGAACCCGCCATCGTAACGAGGCACGTGAAGCCCTGCAGCACTCGCAGCACTATTAAAAGCTTCGACCCGCGTCCTTAAGAGTTCGACCAATCCAGCCCGATCAGTATCAGCACGCTTACTCAGTTCAGGGTCTACAAGCAAATCTGTTACGGCGAGTTGGCCCAGATGGTTGGAGTTCGACCACGTCGCTCGGCACGTGAACCCTAGGGCATTTGCAAGCTTATTCCGTTCTTCCTGATCTGGATGCAGGGCAACGAGTGAACCGATTCGAGCACCGTACTGACAGAAAGATTTAGAAGCTGTCCATGCCAAGAGCACCGTGGTCGTCTCTAGCATTGTGGGGACTGCATCAATCCAGAGGTCCGTGCTCTCTCCACCAAATCGGTGATAGGCTAGATCGAGAAGAACGGCTACGGGTGCTTCTTCTCCAGCTGCACGAACCACTTCGGCGATGCTCATCCACTCGCCTAAATCCAGAGAGTAACCAGTCGGGTTGTGGCAAGGAAAATTCAGGATCAGCAGCAATCGTCCCTGGGTGTCTATATGCTGACGTATTCCCCGTTTCATGGCTTCCAAGTCGAAGCTCAGGTCAGGAGAGAACATGCCAAAAGTGCTGACGTCTCTTTCTAGGTGTTGCGCGATCACGGGGTATGGGCCCCAGTAGTAGTCAGTCGTAAGGGCCTGGTGTCCTGGTTCTACGAAGTTCTTTATTGCCTGATAAATCGCGCCGCTACCCCCTGGAGTTGTTACTGCCACCGACTTTGGGAAAAGATCTGAATTGCCAAGGAGGTCTCTTCTAACTGCGTCTAAGAAGGGTGGAGACCCAGAGATTGGGGAGTAGCCTGCTGCCTTGCCAGTGGGCACGCGGGCTATCGCTTCAGCCACACTAGGCATGACAGCGATTTGACCCTCATCGTCCATCAAGGCACCCATTGTTGCATCAAGGATTGATTCTCCAGCCGCCGCACGTGCTTTGGCCTCACTATTCAGCCTGAAAATAGGATCATTGCCCTCGCGGTCCTGAGAAGCGGAGGTTAAAGCACTAACCGAGGCCTGAGTCACCGGTTTTCACCTGGCAGGCTGCCATCGAGTTCAGTGTAAACTTGTTGAATTGCTCGGGGAGCTTGACTCGTAAAAAGTGACCAACTCTCAAGTTCACCGAAGTTGGCCTGGATTTGTGCGTCCTCAAGGCCGTAGCCCTCCTCGTACTGCTGAGTAGCTAGTTCGATGACACGGATCACCGCACGCCGATAAGTGTCTAGCTCTTCCTCGAGCACGGCGGAAGAGTCAACGAACCCATGACCCGGGACGTAGGTATCGATATCCATCGCCTGGGCTTTCTCAATCATTTCTACCCATTCCGAGGGATAAGCTGAGCGCATTGCTGGGAAGACTCGGTTCAGATAGGCCTCACTCATGAAAAGAATTTTCTCTTCAGGCAGATGGACCACGAGATCTCCACCGGTATGGGCACGTCCCAGGAAGAGGATCTCAATCGTTCGACCTCCGAGTTCCAACACCTCACGTTCATCGATTATTTGGCTAGGGAGCACAATTGGTGGAACTCCTGCATCCCTGTTCGGTGCGTTGGCACTAGCCTCAAGTGTGGCCGCTGAAGTAGGGTGAGCCAGAAATTCGGCGTCCGCGGGAAATGCTGAGTTACCGGCCGTATGGTCCCCGTGGTCCGAACATATTACCACATGGGTTATGGGCTGATCAGTAATGTCAGCGATGCGGTCAATCATCCTCTGGGTTTCTTCCACGCTACCCTGGCCGTCAGCAACGAGGACACCCTCATTGGTTACGACGAACATGCTAACCGTCGCAAATCTCTCTTCGCCCGCAGACCTGAGCTGTTCGTATGAGTACACTCCGGTTGCAAGTTCTTTAATACGCGGGAAATCTCCATCAGTGTACCCGCGAGTATAGGGGTTTGCGGTTCGGATTACGTCCTCAGTTAAGACAGGATCAACGCGGTCCGTTGTTGTTTCTTCTTGTGTGGATCCACCGCACGCCGAAGAAATGATGGCTACGATCCACAGGAGGGGTAAAGCCCTAGTCGCCATGCTTGCATTCCATAGGTAAAATGATCGCGTAGACTAATTAAGAGGAACCACAATGATGAATAAGAAACCAGTTGTCACTGCTTTAGTGGCATTTTTAGTCGCATTTCTTATAGCATTCGCTATGACGCGTGAGCAAGCACCTGCAGTTACTCAGGCAACTGATGATACAGCGCTACAGGCTGAGTTGACTATGGAGCGGCCGATCGAGGCCCTTAATTCGATCTGGATCGAAGAACTTACTTGGATCGAGATTCGGGATAGGATGGCTGACGGGACGAGCACCGTGATCATCCCAACTGGCGGCATCGAACAGAATGGTCCTTATGTGGCCATGGGCAAGCACAACTATGTCCTTCAGGGAGCTTGTGAAGGAATCGCCCGTGAGCTTGGTAACGCACTATGCGCACCAATAGTGAAGCTTGTCCCGGAGGGTGGTATAGAGGAGCCGACCGGCCATATGCGTTATCCGGGCACCATTAGTCTTCGAGAAGAGACATTCCAGGCGGTCCTGGATGATGTTGCGAGCAGTCTACAAGCACATGGCTTCGAACATATTGTGTTCATCGGTGACAGCGGCGGAAATCAAGATGGGATGGCGGTAGTGGCCGATCGGTTTAATGAGCGTCAAGGAAAATCTACGGCCCACTATATCCCTGAATTCTATGATAACGCCGGGGTGCAGAGAGTCATGGAAGAAGAGTTCGGGATTTTTGAGGAATCCGAGGGCTTTCACGATACGTACTGGCTTACCGCCATGCAGATGACCGTGGATCCCTCTTCGGTTCGCTACGAGGAGCGGGTCGCTGCCGGTCGTGCCTCAATTAACGGGGTTTCAATTGCCCCGCTCGAGAAGACGATTGAGGTAGGTACGAGGCTCATGCAGTATCGAATAGACAATACATCACGCCTGATACGGGCTGCGATTGAGGGTGCCCACTAATCGTTTGCGAATAGTGAAAATTGGGTGAAGGCGGGGCCTGCTAGCCTCCCGCCTTCCATAGGTCGTAACGCATTCTAAGCGTGATCACAGGGTTCCCATTCTCGTGTGGCTCGATGTCCTCATCAGTCGCGCTGATGTACATCGCGTAGTCACCATCATTGAATGACGCTCCCTCAGGATCATCTGTATCAGCTTGGAGGATATATGCGACATGCGCATTCCGGCTGTCGCAAGCCGCATCGGGAACGGGCTCTGTTTCACAGGTACAACGCACGTCCCCGCCCGCCCCATCGGCTCCTTCCATGGCTGCCATCACTCGGTCAGCGAGTGACCCGTTCTCTGCTTCGAAGGCTTGCGCTGCGTTATGCACAACTGCATCCGAAGCCAGAATATTACCCTGAACAGAGTAGTATATTTCTGTATCTGTGACGCGACCCTGCTGTGATAGTGATGCAGCGCTATTACCGCTGCCAGAAAAGCCAACTGATCGGCCCTGCATGTCTACGATACCAAATTGGCGCCGCTCAATGTCCGGATCTTGTTTGAGAAGTTCCAGGATCTCAGTGGGATCGGCTCCAGCTTTCATTTGCGCATAGATGAGTTGCTGGTTTTCTCTTGTACGGTCGACTCCGGCCTGCGCGGCTGCGACACCGATCCCTGGCAGTACGATTGCCTGGATATCCATAAGGCCTTTCGAGGGGAAGCCAGCGAATCTGCCCTGAGCAACGCATGTTGCTGAGGCAATTACAATCTGTCCCGTTCTGGCGTCTACTGCGATCACTGACCATGTGGCGGATAGCGAGGTCGGCAAGAGTGTGCAGGCAGCGATCAACAAAACCACTGTTTGTCTCAAATCTCGTATGATTTTCATAGTCATCTCCACTCTCCATCGATCCAAGTGCACCAAGGCTCGAGGAGTCCGAGCCAATCCATAGCTGGCTGTCCGATTGGGGCTCCTGGAGGAGCACTCACCGAACTCGGCATTTGTCCTGAATCATAAGGCCTTCCGAGAAATCGCCTTATGTCAAGCTGGAGTAGCACAGAAGTGCCAGAAGGCTCCATCTCCGCAAGGCGACCGGCCAAGGTTCTAAGTGCGAATGTCGACTGCGCTCTCACCTGCATCATTGGCGCGGTTTCCGCTAGCGATTTCACCCTTTCAATTACTACGCCAGCAACCGTATTTCTGATCTCGGTCTCGTAACTATTGTTTGCCTCTCCCTCAAAAGCGGCCTGGAAAAGTCTTTGTAGGACATCGTTCAAGCCCGGCATCGAAGGATCCAGCATCTTCTGTTCCACCAGTCTCGCTGCTCGGTCTGCCGTGAGGATATTGTTCACGGTGTGGCTTGCCGCTACGAATGCAGGTGTGAGCGCATCAAAGGCGGAGCCTGTATAGCGCGGGAAAAGCTCTCGTGTTCTGCCGTATCCTGGGGGTCTTGGAGGAATCGCCTCGAGAACTGAAGTCGGAAGGGCTAACTCGCTAGAAGAAAGAGTTCTCATTAGAGCATCCAATGCTCGATTTTGATACTCAGAAGCAATATGCCAGACAGGTCTCAGGCCATCACCTCTAGCCGCATAGATGTAGCCCACCCCACCCATTACCGATGCAGTGGATTCCACCTGATATCGATGATGTAGATACAGGGGTACTAGTACCTCTTCGATTGTTGCCATGGGCATTCCGTTCTTGATGGCTGCCTCGCCGAACCGGGACATGGCCACTGATCTCACATCCATCATTCGGTCCAATTCGTCAGCCATGTCAGTGCCATTCGCCCATTGGTCTGCTTGGGGCGTTGTCTGGACATCCTGGTTTGACATATAGCGCACATCATTATTCCAGGCGTCTTCAAGAACTTTTATCAGGGCAGCTTCGTCATCTCCCCCACCGACGAAGTCTTGATACCCGAAAGTGACAGCGGCCTTATCCCAGTCACCGATCCCCACGTCGTAGACCTGAGAATGGTCTAACGAGCCATCACCGTTAAGGGTGACGAGGGGATGTGGGTAATCCATCACTGAGATACGACCAGCAGTGCTATTGTAGTAGTTGTGGCCTAACCCGATCGTATGCCCCACTTCATGTGCCGAAAGCTGGCGGATCCGGGCCAGCGCCCACTCGGCGATCTCGGGTGTCTCTTCATCGCCTTCTGTATAAGGAGAGAGTAAGCCCTCGGCGATCATGTAGTCCTGCCGAACCCGGAGTGAGCCAAGAGTCACGACCCCCTTAATAATTTCTCCAGTGCGAGGATCGGACACTGATCCGCCGGTACTCCAGCCTCGTGTGGAACGGTGTACCCAATTGATGACGTTGTAGCGAGCATCCAATGAACTAATGCTGTCTGGCCTCAGTGTGACTTGGAAGGCATCACGATATCCTGCTGCCTCAAAAGCCTGATTCCACCACCTAGCTCCGTCCAGAAGGGCGGAACGAATCGGTTCTGGAGCCCCAGGGTCCAGGTAGTAGATAATCGGCTCCACAGGATCACTTACCGCTGCAGATGGATCTTGCTTTTGAAGCCGATGGCGCCGGATAAAACGCTGGGTCATTGGTTCGTCGAGGGGTACTGCATAGTCCTGGTAGCTCGACGATCCGTAGCCAGAACGCGGATCGAACATCCGCGGTTCGTAGTCATCATCTGGAAGTTGAACGAATGAGTGGTGAACACGGATGCTTGCCGCTTCGCCGGTCGAGGCAACGCTACCTACACCTTCGAATCCGCCCCCACCTCTCCCGCCACGGCCACCACCACCACCTGATTGCTGGACGAAGGTGAGTTCTACTTCCAACTCTGTATTTGTCGGAAACGAGTTTGTCATGTCCATGTAGACTGAGCTTCGGCTGTTATCTAACTGGTACGTCCCTGGACTCATCCTTTGGCCGGCATTCGTAGCATCTCTAATTAGAAAGTCTGTCAGATCAACGAGGACGCGCCCGCCCGTTTCTGCAGCTGGGGCAAAGCTCCAGAGGATTGATCTCGCAAACGCATCTCGCACTGCTTGCGTCTCAGACGGGTTGTCACTGTTCGCCCTGAAACGATAATTGGGCTGAACCATTAAAATCTTACGACCTACTCGTTCAAATTTGACGATTCTCGAGCCACGTAGGGCCCCACGGTCGAGACCGATATCATTTGATCCGAGTCCCGCACCAAATCCAGCAAAATGGATCATTTCTTCATCAAGCTCCGGAATCTCCATCCAGAGCTGACCGAGGCCGGCGTCCCAGTACAGGGGGAGAAACCCCTCAAGGCTAGCCATACCATCGGTTTTCTCCTCAATGGTAGGAAGATCCCCCATGCTTTGATCCCCACTACTGCCTCGTTGAGCAGAGAGTGGGTTTGATAACACACTCGCCAGGAGTGCAACTATGACGAACGACTCTAAAGAGCGCTTAGATCCTGCTGAGGTCATGCGGTCCTCCTAGATATTTCTACTACTGAATTGTCTTATGGGTACGCTTGGGTGCTTTCAGCGAGAGAAGTCGATGGTTGCATCGAGTATCTCACCGCAGTCGGCGATCTTTACGGCCCCCGATATGTTTGCTCCGTGTTCCGAGATTGTTAAGGCACCGTCCATGGTGCCGCCACTGCACCCGGTGGCCGGGTTGTTTCCGTATGTGATCCCTACCGTAAGCTGGTCCCCTGCTAGAGTCCCATTAAATGTACCATTGATCTGGATTGGTCGATTTACTGACACTGTGCCAGTCACTGCCCCCCCAGGCTGGGTGCTGACTTGTATGGTGCCGGTCATTGTTACGCCGGCTACTGTGAGTGAGCCAGAGTAGTCACCGGCCACGTTGTAGGGGTATCCGGCATCTCCAGGCCCTGGTGAACCAGCACAGCCCACCACGAGCCCGGCCAATACAAGAAGCCCAGGAGTTCTGATTCTCATCCAGAAACCTTCAGACAGAGTCAAGATAGTTTCCCTCAATAATCAGATGTGACCCCACCAAAGAGCCGAGTGTGAATCGGGCTGGCATGATGTGCGGCTTGCTCTCGCCGATTAGTTGACCGTAAACGTTACGGTATCAACAACCCATGGCTGAAGTGGGATGTGAATTCCATCAGCTACTACTGCAATGAGTCTATGCTCTCCGGGGGCTACACCCTCGAACGTGAACTCAGACGAGCCATCTCCCATGTGGATGATACTACCCGGTACAGTCGGAACCGGCTCACCAACTCCTGTCAGGTCAGCATCTAGATACAGGTGATGATGACCTGACCCGGATGTCATGTCCCCTGCAGGCACGATCGGGAACCCTGCAACCTGTAGGCTCACGGTAACATTCCCGCCCATTACCTGAGATCCTGTAGCGGGTTGAGTGATCGTGACTGTCCCAATGGGAGCGTCACTGGCAGGATCTGCATCGGTTTCCGCTGGGGGCGCATCACCGCAGGCTAACAACGTCGTTATGACAACTGCGAGGCTAAGCTTTGGGCTATTATTCATTGCTCATTGGGAGGGAGGGTTCGAGTAAGACTATCTTTCACAAAAAGGGCGTATTTATGGTTTGTACCGCAAGAGCGCCCGCGTAGGATTCCGATCAACACCGCTCTGGTCCTCGTCCTCATTTCCCGGAGGTCGAGGTCGATTCATCCTAAGGGATACGCCGCCGAAGAAGTGTGAGCCCGATCGGCCGACCTTGTGATCTCCGTCATTCAGGTAGTCGAGGATCGCTTGGTCCCATGACAGGCCTGCTTTTCCGACTAGCTCCATCCAGGGACCGTAGGCGGTTTCATCAGGAGCTTCCGTTGTACCACTCCAGATTGTTACGCGAGGGTTGTAGCCACCTCCACCTTCACCGCTTGAGCCCTTGAGGGGCATCTGAATCAAGACGCTATCCGTCATGGGGAGCCTGAAAGTTTCTGGATCAAAATTGGCTCCGTAGCGTCTATATCGAGCGTAGTTACGCTGGTTCATCTCGAAAACGTCTTGATTTGAGTTGATGCCTGATGTGATGTAGTCTCGAATCTGGAACGCGGCTTCCTTATGGCGGGGGAAACTTGGATTGTCTATGAAGTTAAAGCCGGGCATGAACCAGCCTTTGTTGAAGCCCCAGTTACGTTCTGTCACTCGCCCACGTCTGACGAGCCCGGTGTATTCGCTGAATAGTTGCACGACCTGGTGGCTCGGGTAGCCGTGCGGGTTGAGGAAGATGTCTGGGAGCCAGGTAGCCCAGAGTTTCCCTCTGACAGTTGATTCCGGGTAGATCGCGTGATCATCATTTCCACCGGAAGTCGCATCCTGCCCGAGAGACCCAAGGTATCCAGCGTGGAGGATGTAATCGGGATTTGTTCTATAGAGGTCGTACGCTAGTTGTGCACCGTCCGGGTTCGTGAACGGATGTACGATCACGTTGACCCGGTTGAGTTTCGCCCGCTGTAGAGAATCAGTTAGGAGCAGCTCCGCATGACGTAGCACGTGGCTAGTCGATGAAACCTCATTCGCATGCTGCCTCGCCGAGTAAACGACCGTTGGTTTGAACGTGGTCGCCTTGACGTGCGACCAGTGTGTGGCGGAGACCAACGGCATAAGGTCCATCGCCCAGATTTCTTTGCCGAGGTAGGAGTGACCGACTCTGTAAATCGAGGCTTCGTCAAAAGAAGCCGCCATTTTTGCAATCATCTGGTGACCCTCGGGAGGAGGGATCGGGGTATCCCACTGAACAATGCGGTCACCCTGATACGACCAGTTCTCAGGCAATAGGCTCCGCCATTCGGCGAGTGGATTTGGCGATCCGTTGCCGTCGAGTGTCACGGTTCGTCGGGAGTTGGGATCCTGCTTGTGAGTCCACTCCGCCCAGATCTCGATTGAGCCTAATCCGTGGTAGGAGAGCGCGGTACTATAGAGGCCCTGGCTGCGTAGTGACTCAATTTCCCGAATCGTTGCTTCAATCTGCGCGGCCGAGACCATACTTCGGTCGACGGCTTCCGGAGCAGAGAGAGTGATGAGACTGTCACGTGTGTCTAGATCCGTGTCGACACGCACCCTCAGACCTAGATGTCTGAGCCCAGGCTCATCTTCATGAACCTTGGCTAGTCTCGCAGAAGGTCGCTCAAGTCCTGTTTTCGGAATGTCAAGGCGCACTTCACCCGTGCCTCCTTCGTCGTCCTGATATTCAACGATGACGGCTGGGCGTGAGGTGGCGAAGCCTGTAAATACGACCTCAACCGTTGCAGCCGACCCGTCCGACTTGGGCCGCATGCGAGGTATCACTCGTCCTGGGAATGTCAGTCCTTGTCCGCGTGAGTTGCGGCCCAGGATGTCGAAGAACTCGATTGTGCCGAAGTAGATTTCTTCGTGTAGGGCATCCATGGGTGCATGGATTTCGTTATCGATGCCCAGCCGGTAATCGGGCTCACTCATTGCCATCTCGACTGTCAGTGATCCGAAATAGGGGGCATCCCCACTGCCACCGTTCGGTATCCCCTCGTGCAGTTCCATCACGTAGTCATAAATGACTGGCAGAACCTCGGCTTGGTAATAATCCCAAAACGCCTCAGGATCCGTCACAATCCGTTCATCTGTGATGGTTCGGCCATCAGCAGTAGCCTGCAGCCAACCAGTGGTCACCTTGACCTGCTCGTAGTCTCGGAATCGGTCGAAGTATGGGCGAAGGACCCATTTTGGATCAAAGCTCTCGTTGAGAATGACCGAGCCCGACGTGTCCGTTACGCGTACTTCGTACGTAGGACCTTCGGTCACTTGCTCAAACCTTATCTGTTCGAGTTCAAGACCAAGATCGCGCGCGAATACCTCGTCAATCGGAAAGATCTCGTGCAGCCATCGGACTGGTGTATTAATCGCTTGTTGTGGCCAGTCCTCTGGAGGGTCATTTTTCCGAAAACTGATAAGGATCTCTCCCAAGGTGTGACCTTGGAGTCTTGGCGCGATCACTTCTTCGAGCCAGGAATAGCCCTGTTTGAACGCAGAGAGGATACGCACTTCCGTGTTGGCAGGGTCAGCCCCCGCATCAATCAATGTTTGCTGAGCTTCACTAGCGATTTGGGCACGAAGCTCAGGAGGCTCACTCAAGCGCGCTTCTACCCGAATCGGCTGACCTGCTATCGCTGCCGGGATGATTGTTTCTCGGAAGAGAGACCAAAAGCGGTCAACCTCGGACGGAAGTGTCTTCGTCTCTTCGAAGATTGTGCCGGCTTGTTGGACATCTCGATCGTCGATTAGGACTTCGAGATTGTCCGTTCCCAGGCTGGAGGAAGCTCTCGCCCGAACGTACTCACCTAGGCCATCTTCCGCTTTCTCAACCGACATGAGCACGCGGGCGGAAGAGACGGTAACGTCAGAAAGTTTATCTGCTATGCGATCAAGCTTGTACAAGCCAATTGCTGCTTGTCCTACAGGCGAGTGCCCAGAGAGTGCATCCCATACTTCCTGCTCAACGTCATCCACGGTTGGCCGGTCTTTCCCGCGTTCATCAAGATAAGGAAAGGTCAAAGCGACTTGCTCTAACGCTCTCAGGGCACCGGAGTCATCGCTTCCTGTCACAACAAGTGAAGATTTTGACCCGAACGCGTCTGGAACAATCTGGATTAGGCCCTCCCCGGGCTCCAAGTCAGAAGTGTTGATCAGGCCACTGTCGGCGAGTTGGTCCGTGAACCGGTTCTCAGTGCCAATCAGGACCAGGGTAGGTTGTGATCCGGGGTTGTCGAAGGTCTCAGCTGGTCGAACAAGTGGCACAATAAATCCAGTGGACTCGAGACCAAGTCTTCCAGCTAGGTCAGGTAACCCTTCTATGCCTGAGGACCCTGGAACAAGCATGACATCGATACGATCAGGGATAGGTCCTCCACCTAAGAACCCGTCTGTCGTGTATAGGCTTGAGAGGTCCAGGTCGTTTTTCGCACCGCTACCAGGTCTCCCGGAGATGGGTCCCGGAGGGTCGGGTTCTGCTCGGCCCTGAAGACGGATTACGGGCCCGTCGGTAATTCTTGCCTCTACCGAACCGAGGCCAGGATAGGACAAGGGAATGCGGTTGTCCTCCTGATCATCGCCCTGAGTTGTGACCGAATCCGTTTCTTGCTCAGAAATCTCAGAAGATTCTTCTGGACTAGAGTCTTCGTCACCAGGTTCTAGGTCCCGGAGACGACGCATCGCTGTTGCTGCTGAATCAATGTCAGCAGGATCGACTGTGATATCGGCAACGACTCGGGACACGCCATCTCTATCTATTCTGGCACGTGCCTGAGTCAACCGGACTTCCCCATCCACTACTCCTGCATTCACCAGCGCATCGGAAAGGT
Source organism: Gemmatimonadales bacterium UBA1120 (assembly GCA_002313925.1). Classification (GTDB taxonomy): domain Bacteria; phylum Gemmatimonadota; class Gemmatimonadetes; order Longimicrobiales; family Gaopeijiaceae; genus UBA1142. The sequence goes on along the minus strand of DCAZ01000079.1, from coordinate 765 downwards.
CTTCAGCAACCGCACCTAGTTTGGCGGTTGAGAGCGTCCTCGTATGAGGAAGTACACCGGAAAAGAGACGGGCAGCGGCCATCAGTCCTTCATCGTCACCACCAACAATGAGCACCCAGGTGCGGTCATCCACATTTCGAATGACTACCGAGCCCTCTCCAGCGTCGAGTGAGGTTGGATCAATACCCGGTGAGCTCAAGCCAGAGCTGGCCAAGCCACTCCGCCCGATCACGATTAGAATCCCTTCGGCTGAAATTCCTCGCTGGATGGGGAGGTTCATCGCCATCGTCTCGAAACCGAGACGAGCTGAGATCTCTGCTGCTGCTGCCATCTCACTGATGCTAGGTGTCTCACCTAGGATGAGAGACGCATTCACCAAGTCTGGCACACTATCTGCGTTGGTGTCGACCACGAGATTACCGAGATCGTATAGTGTGGCCAGGTCCATTCTTGTTGTCTGAGCTTGGGCCGACACGGTGGTCGTTACAGAGTTGCTCAGGACTAGAGATATCGTGACGAGGATCGGAATATGGCGCATGGTTCCACTCCGGGTACCGGGGTAGAGCAGGTGCATCAGAACTGGGTTAGAAAGCGAACCTAGGGGCCGTCTTCGGTAGCTACAAGCGTGATAGAAGAGCGTGCTTGTAGGTTGTTTCTCCCCTCGATGCTAGTTGAAACAGATGTTGTTCTACTTTTCCGGAACCCGCCAACCCCTCATGATTCGCAGAGAACTAAGACACGGGTAGCAAGCCGCTGCGTAGGAGG
>DCAZ01000076.1 GCA_002313925.1 Gemmatimonadales bacterium UBA1120 | reverse complement strand
GCTATCTACTTCAACTGTTCCTCCCCAGGACTCCACAATTCGCTTTACGATAGGGAGACCCAAGCCGGCACCTGTGGAGCGCGTCGAGAACTGTGGTTCGAATATCCTTGGAAGCAACTCTTCAGGAATTCCAGCACCGTCATCTACAATCGCGAGTACAACCCGGCCGTTTATCTGGTTACCTAGGATTCGCACTATGCCGCCCTTTGTGACTGCAACCCGAGCATTCTCAAGAAGGTTGATCAGCACTTCCTTCAACTCAGATGTGCGAGCCCGGACCGGGGGAAGACCTAGAGCTATTTCTTGCTCAAATAGAGCTGTGGTAGAAGACCCTCCTCCATAAAGAGCCATGACGTCATCAACGATTTCATGCAGATGAACCTGGCCCACCGGCACCTCACCTTCTCCTCCCGGTGCACCGTACTTAGAGAAGCTCTGCGCAATTCCCGCGAGCCGTTCAATTTCAGCTAATATGGCATCCACATTCTTGACGAGTATGTCGTCGAAATCTGTGCGTCTATCTTCCCTGGCTCTTCGTATATGTTGGATGCTGAGCTTGATCGGGGTAAGAGGGTTCTTCACTTCATGGGCAACCTGCCGAGCCATCTCACCCCAAGCCAAAACTCGCTCTGTTTGTAACTCATCTGTGATATCGTCCATAGCCACCACCACCCCACGTCCTCCACCGGTGGTACCTAAACGTCTCGCACGAACTCTCACCCGGCTTTCTCCTATTTGAATTTCAGTATTGGCTTCAGTTTCAGAACTCTGGAAGAAATTATTGAGCCAAATGGAAAGGGCCTCTGCGAATGGACCTTTCCCGGGTAGGGGCTGTCCCACGATAACTCTAGAACCAAAGAGATGCTCGGCCCTCGGGTTTACCAAAGTCACTAGTCCATCCTGATCCAAGGCCACCATCCCCACTGCAGCTTCCTCCATGATGGCCTGGGTGCGGCGCGATGTTCGGACCAATTGGTGCTGAGCCCGGCGCACCCCATTTACCATTCGATTAAAGGCTCTGAATACCGCTCCGAACTCGTCCCTTCTCTCATTCGGGAGTCTTAAGTCCAGGTTTCCTGAACCAACACCTTCCGACGCAACTTGAAGTGCACGGATAGGGCTCGTGAGTGCTCGGCCCGCCATCCAGGCAAGTATCAGTGAGAGTGCTGCACCTAATAACATCACGAACCCCAGGAGTTCAATGAGATCCATCCTCTGGATCGCAGTAGCCCCAGCGCTCAGCGGTACTTGAGCACCAAGTATGTCTCCGTCGGGAAGTCGTCGATATGCCGTGATATAGGTTAAGCGTCCCAATGACGTCTCGGTGAATTCCCGAACTCCCTCTCGACCATCCAATAAACGGTGCTGCGTGTATGGCATCCAGCCCTCATACAGGCCCAATTCCACTAACTCCGCCACGCCACCTCCACCGCGGAGTTCTCCATCGCGATACTCTAGAAGTTCCGCACCGACTTGAGTTGCAAGCAGTTCCATGCGACTACCGGATCCTGGGTCGAGTGAGAGATACCAGCCAGCGGCGTCCTCTACGACTCTCTCCGCGACGACTCGAGCCGACGCAGTAGAGGCTTGAGTAAGCGACCTGTATGCCAGGGTACCGAAGAGAGCGTTCGCCAGGGCGAAGAACCCGAATAGCGCTAGTGTCACTCGGGCCCGAAAGGAGATCACTAGCCCTGAGATCTTAGTCTCCGGTGGGATTACATCGCGCAGCAACCCTCGGCCAAGAACCCAGAACGCTGAGAATACCAAAAGGTTGAGCACTAACAGCAGGGATCCCCGTGCACTGGCAAGAAGCGATCCCGGAAGACTGATAGGAATATGTGCATGGTAGCTCGCATTACTGAATTCAATCGCCATCTCCCCCTGCCACCCCGAGGTCGTCCGCTTCCAGGTAAGAGAGTCACTACCCAGTGGGTCACCAGAAAGAATAGGGATCAGCGTAATCGGGTCCGTCTGCGATGGCAGACCACCTCGCACCAGGGAGGCGAGAGGAGAGCGAGCACCCTCAGGGGGCAGCGGCGGTGCGATAGCTGTCAGAACCTGCCCACTCCTCAAAGGAACGGCCATCACGTATCGGGCATCATCACGATGCGGTCGAAGGAATCTGAATTCTCCTGACTCCTGAGCCTCACGGACTATTGCAGCTAGATCGTCCGAAGGATCGCCGTCGATCCCGATCCTCAGTTCCTGACTATTCTCGCCCACCTCGTCCCACATCGTCAGCCGCAAAGCAAACAGTTCCTCCGCCAGACCACTCGCCCGCCAAGCCTGGTAAAGAACATCAACGTCACCCCTTCCCGAACCGGCAAGAGAATCCGCCAAGGAACCGAGTCGAACCAATCCATGCTCAAGATCGGGATCTTCAACCGCTGCAGCTTCGATGAGCTGAAGACCACCCGCGGTCCTTCTCGCGTTTACACGGTCGAGCAACGCGTTGGGGACAGCCGCAGTGGTCGCGATCACGATTGCAAGTAACCAACCAACAATAGGCCGTTGCCCATCGGACCACGCTGTCGTCGCCACTGCCGCTGTAGCAGTAGGAATTGCCCACAATGCGATCCAGCCCACAGGTAGGAACGCTCCGTTCAGTACTAACGTGCCACCCATGCCTCCCAGCAGGACGGCGGAAGCCACTGTTACCAACGTCCAACTCTTATGAGCACTTCTACCGGATCTCGTCAACCAGAGCACAGAAGCCACGGTCAATGCAAGGATAGCACCCAGTGCCGCTTCATAAACGATCCACTCAAAACGATCCGAAGCCAACGAGAGTGGCTGTAGCCCTGACCGCACCCAAGTGACAACAAGCGGAAATAGGAGCGCCGAGGATAGGGCCGCAGCCCAGATCGGTACCGCGAACTTCGGGCGCGGCAGAACAGCGAACCCAGTCAAACCTGCGATAGCGAGTAGTACCAGTCGTCCAAGAGATATCTTCAGCGCACCCGGCCACAGGGGAAGCACAAAAAGAGTCCAATCGAAGATCCTCTCTAATCCGGCTATCTCTTGAAGGGGGAGTAAGGCTAAGAGGAAAAAAAGCCCTCCAGTTGCAACAACACTCGTTGATCGGCTCGGCGCACCACCAACTGCAAGCAATAGCCACGCTATAAGCAATCCACTGGATACGAGCCACCGCCAACGGGCCAAAACTTGCTCAGCGCGGTCCGCTGCGTCAGGTCGCTCAATTAGAACCTCAAGCAGCCTCTCTCCATCTGGGAGCACAAGAGGCGAGAGCCTCTCTAAATTCGGTGTATCCCCTGGATTGATCCGAATGTTTTCCCCAGTAAGATCTAGGAACTCCGACCCGAAATCTCCTAATCGAGCCCCAATCTCCAGCGGTAGATCAGTTCGCATGAGTTGTGCAGCAACCGCTACTCCACCGTCCGGTGCCAGTGCAGTTACATACAGATAGCCAAAAAGCGGTAGATCAACGTAGGCGTAGCGATCCTGTCCAGCTTGAACCTCTTCAGGCACCTTGCCACGGTGCATGCCATCCCATATACGGAGTCTCCCATCCGAATCGTAAAGAGCGAGTGCCGAGACTCCATGCTGCGCACGAATGTCCTGTATCGTCGGGACATCTTCCAACCGCTCGAATTCAGTTGCGCCGAGAGCAAGCTGACCAGCAGCAGCTTCACCCGACCTCAATTGGGCCTGAAGTTCCTCCTGAAGTCGTCCACCAACCTCAGCCTCTCTTTCGGCCCAGAATGTATTCCAGTTTGCTGAGAGGTCACTCACCTCACGGTCTGCAAGAACTCCTGCGAGAATCCCAAT
>DCAZ01000061.1 GCA_002313925.1 Gemmatimonadales bacterium UBA1120 | reverse complement strand
CCATTTCTATCGCGATGATTGCATCGCTTGTAGCTGTAGTCGGCCGCGTATAGTTCTCTCCAGTGCCCACGTAAATTCTTCCACGCGATAGATCAATTGTCGGGCTTGACCATACCGGCGCTCCGGAAGGGGCCCAGAGCTGTGTTCCCAGGGCGTTTAATCCCGCCTCCTCGGGGTAGCCGGGAATGACTCTGTGATACCAGAGTAGTTCTCCGGTTCTTTTATCAAGGGCTGCGACTGCTCCAGACGAAGTACAACATTCGTAGGACGGATCGCCTCCCATGACGACCTCCATCGATGAGATTGGGACGAAGAGGCGGTTCCCGTAGAGTGTTGGGCTCCCAGTGTTATTGGATTCGGGGTGCCATCCTACGCGCTCCTTCCAGACTACTGTTCCAGCATATATATCGAGTGCGTAGGCATTTGTTCGAAAATCCACGAAGTAAGCCAGTGGGCGTCCATTATCATCTGTATCAACTAGGATAGCGCCGCGGATTCCCGCATCGGCCTCAAATGTCCATCTGACACATCCGGTGTTGGTATCGACAGCGTATACCATACCAAACTGATCTCCAAATAGAGCTAATTTCCCGACAATGGTGGGTTTTGTACGAATTTCGCTTGCATCTGGAAAAGCGAATGCCCAGAGGAGTTCTAGGCTCGGTATCTCCGAGGCGGTAAGACCAGCACGGTCATCAGGCTGGAATCCTGTTCCCTCGATATTACCACCGAAACCCATCCAGGATACCGATTCGATTTCAAACACTTGAGTGCTCTGTTCGGAACAAAAGGCGGCCGCTGGTAGTGTGGTCTCGGAGTACCTCCTGTTAGTCAGGGCTTCCGCCACCATAATTCTTTGATCACGACTTAAGGCTGCGCCTTCCGACTGCATGACCCCATTCTCCAAGGCCGATACAATTGCCCTGGGGGACAGAGAAGAGAGAGAGAATACACTTGGTGTTCGGCCACTTTGAGCGGAACTGTGACACTCGGCGCATGATTCTCCGAAAATCACCTCACCTTCCGATTGCTGGGCGGACCCAGCTTGTGCTGTGGTAACAAGGCCTAGAAACAAGACGGCTGAGACAAAAATCCCGCTGATGTTATGCATCGACTTGGTTTCTCATATCAGGGGTACGCAAGCACACTTCCTCTAACTGTCATGAATACCTTAGCGAGATGTGTCTTCGCCAGCCCTCGTCTTTATGGCTATGACTTTTATCTCAGTTTTGTTGAGATCAGTGCCGGTGATCATGTCGCCCTTGATGAAAGACTACGTGGATCAGCGAGCCTGCGACGAATGCCTGATACAATTCCAATCCCTGGCCCTGCCATTCTCCCAAGAACTCTATTCCAGCCACATACCCCAAGGCAGTCGCGACAGGTACGCTGACTACCGCAGCCGCGGCTGCAAGCTCGCCATGCCGCGGGCGAATAAGCCACCAGATCACGAAGCCTACTGGAATTCGATGCAAAGTCACTGCGGCTACGAACGGTACACCGAGGATATCACTACCTGGGGTAAAGGCGACACCCTCAAGGGCAGCGTGTAAGACCAGGCCTGAGAGGCCAAGTAAAATGGCGAAGTTATCGGTCTGTGATGCCAGAGCGTTCGATGCTCGTTCAAGAATGGTGGGTATGAGGATCCCGGAACCGATGATGAGTGGCGGCCATAGGCTCTGCTCGGTCCAGGTATAGGGAAGAATTTGCCATAATACGAGGAGCGGAACTACCACATAGACAAAGCCATCAACGATACGTACGGCTGCTGTTCGACTGTGGAGGACATGGTAAAGTGCTGCTCCCATTACGGGCGCAACCAGCGCAGCTCCTAGGTACAGCATCTATTCCTTAGCGGTAAGCCAGGTCTTTAGCGGATACCTACTATCCCTCGCACTGAGTCAATGAGCTTGGGCGAATCCCAGCCAATACCATGGCGGAACACGATCTTAGTACTGTGTAAATTTCCTAGCTCTTCCAAGTCACCCTCTATCACCACTAGATCAGCTAGTTTTCCTGGCTCTACCGTACCAACGTCGTCAAGTACACCCAAGACCTTGGCTCCGTTTCCACTCATGATCTGAACAACTTCTGGTGCGGAGAAGCCAGCTTCGAGGAGTAGTTCATAATTCCGCTGATCACCTAGCCCGGGTGGGGCGGCACCATATCCTGTTGGGTCCACACCGGCTGCCAAGGTCCCTCCTGCTCGCACAAACGCTCGTTCGTACTCCATCGCTTTGGCAAACATTTTTGGATCGATTGCGCCTTGTCCCGCTCGTCGGGCGATAGCGATTTCTCGCACCTCCTCAGCGATCTCAGGCGCGAGCACTTGATATACGCGCTCATCGATAGGTGGACGGCCAGCGACTGAGATCTCGTATACCACGAGTGTTGAAGTCATTGCGACATCATTCTGGATCATGTCCCGAAAGGTCGCCTGTACATCTGAGCCATTCACGTCGAGATCTGCATAGGTGTTTCGGAAACCCGGAGGGCATTCGTCTGGAACCTTGTTAGGAGCGTACTCGCTGTTAGCGAATAATCCGTGTTCGAGATTATCGATTCCAAGTGCGACCGCTTCCCGATAACCTACTGAGCACAGGTGTGCAGTGACTTTCACCCCGTGACGGTGTGCCTCTTCTATGGCCGCCCCAAGTTCAGCTCGTGAGATCCAGGTATATGCTTTGAACCAGCTAACCCCCTCCTCCGCCCAGTAGCGCACGACCCGGCGCGCTTGTTCCGGTCCCTGAAGGCGCGTCATAGTTTGTGATCCTTGCTCACCCGTGAGGTAGGGGCCGGTCGCGAATATTGTTGGCCCGATCGCTCGACCGGCCTCGATCTCCCGTTTGAGGTTCAGCTCTTCGTACGGGGCTCTGGCACCAGTGGTACGAATTGTTGTAACTCCAGATGCGAGGTAAAGCCTCGATCCTGAAAATGACAGCTGTGCTGCACGACCCTGCCCGCCTGTGTAATAGCTGTGATTATGTAGTCCAATTAACCCAGGAATAACCGTGTGTCCGGCAAGATCTACGCGGTTGGCACCCGTGGGAACCGATATATTTGAACCAACAGCTGTGATTCGGTCGCCTTCAATGAGGATCGTTTGTCCGGTGCGTGCTGGAGCACCTGTACCATCTATTACCTTCGCATTGGTGAGTGCGGTGACCGGCCCGCCAATGGCGATGAACTCCTGGAACGGTTGTGCGCCTATCGGAAGCACTCCGATCAATAGGGCAGCAGTACATGTTAATGAAGTGGCTACGGCTTTCATCTCAGTTTCCTTCGACGTCGATAACGAATTTCATACCGGACTCCAGATGCTCCGCAATGTGACAGTGCACCATCCAACGTCCGGGGTTAGAGAGTTCAAGGAGGATGTCTGTAGATGATCCTGCCGGCAACAGCACAGTGTCCTTCCAAACTAGATTATTATTAGCCACTCCGTTCTGCTCAAGGATCAGGAACCGTTGCCCATGGATATGCAGCGGATGCTGCATTGAGTGAAAAGCGCCACGATCATTATGGATTCTAATCTTCACTACGTCACCGACCTGAAAAGTCCAATTGACTTCCATGTTTTCGTCGCCTGTGCTGGTATCCCGTAGGATCCACTCCACTTCAGCGCCAGTGGTTGCCCAATTCATCACCGGCATGGTTCCGGTCCATTCCACAGGGTTGAAGTAGACCCAGTCATACAGCATTGATTGCTCTATCGCTGGGGGAAGGCTATCGACCTCAAGCGTCAACACTAGCTCGTGATCGACAGGGCGGTCGAAATGGCTGCGATACCGGTCAATGTCGGCGATGACATCTAGGTTTGTGCGGAGTGTTTCGAATGCTTGATGATGATCAACTGCGGTTCGGGAGTCGGACACCGTGATTGTCCCCAGAATACTGATTTCCTCCAAGAACACACCCATCCTGTGATTGATGCCTTGAACATGATTTGTGAGTTCGTATGAGCCTGCTTTGTCGAAAAATACTTCAACTACGTAGCGTTCTGCTGGAGCTAGGACGATGCTTTCAACAATGACTTCATGTTCGAGCTTTCCCACATCGGAGCCTACAACCTTGACGGGAACGACATTGGCATCCACTTCCGTTCGTGGACGGAAAGAAATATTGAAAGTTCTTGTATTTGAGGCATTCGTGAAGTGAAATCGGACGACCTCTCCAGCGTTGATCTCTAGACTGTACTCCGGTTCACCATTCGTGATAAAGAGGTTCCCAAACCGACCCATCAACATGTAGTTGGATGACTCGAGCCCAAATGGAGTTATGCCGTCTTCTGTGAGTACAAGATCGTCCAGCATCACGATTTCTTCGAGGTTTACAGGGCTGTAGTAGTCAGTTGAGATAGGCGTGACCAGTATGTTCCCTGCAAGTCCGAGCTCTTGTTGCAGGTCTTCCCGGTGGTGAGGATGATACCAATAGATTCCTGCATCCTTGAAATAGATTTGGTAACGGAATGTCTGCCCAGGTTGCACTGCCTCTTGGGTCAATCCAGGGACACCGTCATAACGGTTGTCGAGGCGCACTCCGTGCCAATGAACTGCTGTGGGCAATGATGTTTCATTCGTGAAGTTCACAAAGATCGTCACACCCTTTTTTACCTTGATAAGCGGCCCAGGGTGTTGATTATTGAAGGCTAGCATCGTGAGTTCACGTCCTTGAATCTCACGTCGCACAAAGCCCGCGAAGAGATCGAGCGTGCCTCCGTCAGGAAGCTCAACAACTTCGGAGGGTAGCGCACGGGGGATATCAGCAGTGTTTGTGGGAAGGAAAGGTGATGACCGTGGCCGAGTCGCCATAACCCCAGGAAGCATAGGCACTCCCTCATACATTGGGGGCAAATTCCAGATATTTTCAGCTGGATTCGTTTCCACTGGGCCCACCTCTGCTGAAGGGGCGAGCGCCATAAGATCATGTGCCCCCATGCGACTCGAGGGTGAACGCCCCCGCAAGACTAGAGGACCGCTTCGCTGATCTACTTCCGGTGATGCCTCTGCGGTAACAAACACCATGAATTTATTGAATGAAACTTCTCCCAGATTATTCTCACCGTCTGATACCGAGCCGAGCTTGATGACAGGGTCTAATTCAAGAGGGGTCGCCCACGCGATGTAGGCTTGATAAGGGCCAAGAGTAGAGGGGTCAGGCAATCCACTGATCCATGATCTGAGCTGGTGTCGGTGATGGCCTTGAGGAGTCACGGTGACCCCGAATGGGGACCATGGGCGGGTTAGCTCAATAACGCCAACCGCGTCTCTACCACTCGCGGTGGAGAAGAGATCGATACATAACAGGTCTGAGGCAGGACGGTCTGGCCGCGTTCCGGTTCGTGAGGAGCTCTCATCAATTGGCCTCAGCAAGGGCTCTGGCCCCGTTACCGGGGGACGGTCTACACACAAAGGTGATACGCCAGGGATTTGTCCT
>DCAZ01000033.1 GCA_002313925.1 Gemmatimonadales bacterium UBA1120 | reverse complement strand
GAGAATTCTGGTGGTGACCTAATGGATCCGGGTCCAAGGGTGCTCCCGGGGGCATACTTGGTGCACCTTGAAGCAGGAAGTAGTGTCCTTGAAGGTGAATTTTCAGTTCGCCTAGATCCCCGCGTCACCATTAGTCAAACCGTGCTACTGACACGTCAGGATGCGATGATTTCTTCATACCGCTTATCTGGGGTGGTTTCCGAGGCTAACTCGGCTTTGGGAGAACTGGAGGTACAGCTTGAAGATGCCTTGGGCTTACTAGATGAAGTGAGCCCAGAAAGTGAGGACTTGAAGACCGAGATTGAGCGTCTCCTAGGAGAAGTTGATCAGATTGGGAATGATCTAGGAGAAGGGGGTAGGGGTGCAAACTTGGTTGGTCAAATCGAAGGAGTTACTGGCTCTCCAACTGCTGATCAGTTGCTTCAAATTGAAAAATCATGGGATGAAATGCCTGTGTTTATCGATAGACTTAACATCTTAATCACTTCTGAAGTTCCTGCTCTTTATGCACGACTTGATGATGCGGGCATTCGCCCGGACCCTGGGTCTGCGATTGAAATGCCAAGGCGACGGCGCTAGGTGATGACGAATATGGAACAAATTCAGCTAACCCTGCCGAACGGTGATGTCCTGACGATGGAGCGCGGTGTCACACCGGGCGAAGTCGCCAGTTCGATCGGCCCTGGTTTAGCTAAGGCAGCCCTTGCCGCAGTAGTCGATGGGGAGACAGTAGGCCTAATGGATCCTCTTCAGAGTGATGCAGATATTCGGATCTTGACCTTGAAGGACCCCGAATCACTTCCCGTACTAAGACACTCTGCAGCTCATGTGCTCGCGACTGCAGTCCGAGAGTTACTTCCAAGTGCTGGGATTGGCTTTGGTCCAGCTATTGAAGAAGGCTTCTACTACGACTTTGACGTAGATACACCGTTCACGCCGGATGATCTAGAAGCATTTGAGAAGAGAATGGCCGAGGTCACTGTAGCCGACCAGCCGTTTGAGAGGCGGCAAGTGACAAAGGATGAGGCTCGCCAACTTTTCGAGGATGATCCACTCAAACTTGAGCGCTTAGAAGAGTTCGGGGACGACGAGGTAATCACCGTATACCAGAACGGACCATTTCTAGATTTGTGTAAAGGTCCCCATGTGCCGAGCACGGGAAAACTTGAACATTTCAAGCTTCTTTCTGGTGCAGGTGCTTATTGGCGTGGGGATGAAAAACGTCAAATGCTCCAGCGGATTTATGGGACTGCATTCCATAGTCGCCCAGAGCTGGATGAACACTTAGATCGGCTTGAAGAAGCAAAAAAGAGAGATCATCGGGTCATAGGAAAAGAACTAGATCTCTTTAGTATCCAGGAAGAGGTTGGCTCTGGCCTCATCCTGTGGCATCCCCGGGGTGGTATCATCCGTCACACGGTTGAGGAATTCCTAAAAGAAACGCTTCTCAAGCACGAATACGAACTTGTATTTACTCCTCAGATTGCTAGCGAAGAGCTCTACCGGATGAGTGGACACCTCGAGGTGTTTGAGGAAAATATGTTCCCAGCCATGGAAGATAATGGCGCGCGTTTTCGTATGAAACCTATGAATTGCCCTCATCACTTTATGATCTACAAGACGCAGACTCGCTCGTATCGCGACCTTCCACTGCGCTTTGCTGAACTTGGAACCTGCTACCGTTACGAACGTTCTGGGACCCTACACGGCATGCTTCGCGTGCGCTGCTTCACTCAGGACGATGCCCATATATTTGTGAGGTCTGACCAAATCGCTGAGGAATATGATCGCCTTCTGGATCTGGCGGACTACCTATTGAAGATCTTTGGTTACGAATATCACCTTGCCCTTTCTAGCCGCCCAGAAAAAGCAATTGGTGATCCCGAGGTATATGACCAAGCCACTGAGACATTGCGGGGAGTATTAGAGAGGCGAGGAGCGGACTACATCTTAGATGAGGGTGGAGGTGCCTTCTACGGGCCCAAGATTGATGTGAATCTCGTTGATGCGATTGGTCGAGAATGGCAGGGAGGTACGTTCCAGCTAGACTTCCAGATGCCTCATCGGTTCGGGCTTGAATATATCGGTGCCGATAATAAACCCCACGAGGCAGTCGTAATCCATAGAACCTTGCTCGGCTCTATGGAGCGATTCATCGGCGGATTGATAGAACATTATGGTGGTGCGTTCCCCACGTGGATGGCGCCAGAGCAGGTCCGAGTTCTTCCCGTGGGCGAGCAGTGGAATGAGAGTGCTCGTGAGTTTGCAAAAGATTTGGAACAGGCGGGTATACGTTCGTCTCTAGAAGCACGAGATACTCTCGGATACCGGATTCGTGATGCAGAGACATTGAAGATCCCATATATGGGAGTTATCGGAGAACGTGAGGCAACTAACGGCACGGTTGCAGTACGAAGACGTGGAATGGGGAAGAAGCAAGAAGTGATGGACAGGGGCAGCTTCATCGATAGGGTATTAGACGAGATTCAAAGCAAGTCTCTTGGCTAGATATTACCCTAGTTGCTAGGCCGGGAACTCCAAGGGTGACAGGAGATCATCTCGCTTGCTTACCCATATGTGCTTAGGACGCAGGAAGCCGTTGACCTGGCATCTGACTTCTCACAGATTGTCGTTCCGCTGCTTGCAGCGGGTCACAGTCAAGAAGTGGATCGCAGTGACCGGCGGTCCCGCCTTCAGGGCTCCTAGAGAGCTGACGTGAGGGTCGCGAAGATCGGTACTTGGGATTGTTCCAAGGGTCGTATCCTGTGGTCGCGGCTCGAGACTTGTCTCGGGCTTTTTTTATACAACGGATTTATTGGAGGTCAACAGAAATCAGCAAAGAACGCAGTCGTGTAAACGAGCAGATTAGGATCAGCCCAGT
>DCAZ01000065.1 GCA_002313925.1 Gemmatimonadales bacterium UBA1120 | reverse complement strand
CCGGAAAAGGAATACCGAGTCCGACTGATTCCACCTGTATACCGTTGGTAGAATGAGGCTAAACCCAGCTTCGATAGCTAAAGTGTCCGCGAGCGCCGTGTTAGCCCCCGACATATACATTCTGTTTACCACGTACGTCCGGAACTGCTGATCGAGTAGCTCATGAACTTCAGCAAGGTGTGGGGTTAGCTCCTCAAGACCTCCGCCATCTGGCAAGAGCACGACAGTGACCTGCTGGCCCCGTGCCCAGACGTCCTCCACCTGATGGATGCCAACCCTAGCAATTGAAGAGCCTTCACTACCGCGTCCTAGAGCTTCTTGGATCCAAGTGTCCTGTGAAGTTCCGATTAAGAGCATCTGGCGGAACCGGCGTAGATTCCCCCAAAGATCACCAAGCGGGTCTTGGTATGTGACGGTAAAGGTTTTCTCATCACGTACCGTCCGAATCGTCGGCTCAAGGGCAGAGTATACGTCTTCGGAGACCTCGTCCCATAGCTCTGGGCGCATGACTGCGATGATGCTGTTCACATCTCCGTAGGCCAGGGCTGTGCTATCGCAGGAGCCTAGACCTAAAGTGAATATGGCTACCGCGATGATCGAAAATAGTTTGGTCATGTACTTTTCTAGGCAGGTTCGGGGCCGAGGTTCCGATCTAAAAGGGCTGCCGGATCTGGGTCACGTCCCATGAATTCCTTGAACAGGGCTCCGGGCTCGGCTGAATCCCCACGTGAAAGGATTGATTTTACGTAACTTTGACCGGTTTCGCGGTTGAAGATTCCTTCCTGACGGAAACGGGTGAAAACATCTGCATCCAACACCTCAGACCAGAGGTAGCTGTAATAAGCTGCGGCGTATCCTCCAGAGAAGAGATGAGTGAATACCGCCAGGATATGAAGCTCCGCGAAGTGTGGTCCAATCACGAACGATTCGAAGCGCTTACGGCCAAATTCCATAACGAGATCTCCCTGGACTAGGTCCACTTCCTCTTCGGAGTAGCTCGCTGCACCTGTCCTGAGTTGAGGCGCTAGTTCCTCGTGGAGTTCAAGATCGACGGTCCCTAGGGAGAGCTGCCGCATCTGAGACCAACCGCCCATGAAGCGGCGGGCAGCGACCATACGTTCATAGAGCTGCTCCGGCAGGGTATCTCCTGTCTTATGGTGACGAGCGAACAAGTAGAGGGCCTCTTTCTCCCAAGTCCAATTTTCCATTAGTTGGCTCGGTAGTTCGACCCAGTCCCAGGCGACATTTATGCCAGCCCGTGAAGGTATCTCCACTCGGGATGTACAGTGATGTAGGAGGTGCCCAAACTCGTGGAAGATGGTCTCAACTTCCCGATGCGTGAGGAGTGCTGCCTCATCTCCATCGGGAGGTGTGAAGTTTCCACAGATTACGCCGAGGTGGGGGGCAAACCCCCCGTTGTATGGTCCCCCAGTGATGAAATGGTTCATCCACGCTCCTTGGCGTTTTTCCTTACGTGGGAACCAGTCAGTATAGAAGGCGCCCACCTTCTCCCCTGACTCATCAAAAATCTCATAATACCGAACATCAGGGTGCCAAACTTCCTCAATATCCAATTCTGTTACGCTAAAACCGAAGGTCATACGAACGATCTCAAACATTCCTTCGAGGACCTGTGGTAGGGGGAAATAAGGCCTCAGGACTTCGTCATCGATGTCATAGCGTTCCTTTCTAAGTTTCTCTGCTACATAAGCACTGTCCCATGGTTTGAGTTCTTCGATACCGAGGTGTGCAGCGGCAGTACGAAGCTCACCTGCGTCACGAGCCCAGAAAGGACGAGTGCGTTCTACTAGATTTCGCTCGAATGACATTGCATGCGCTCCGGTCTTCGCCATGCGATCTTCAAGGACGTAGTCCGGAAAACCGTCATAACCCAAGAGCTCGGCGATACGATCTCGCAGTCTTAAGATGCGGGCGAGAAGGGGTCGATTGTCGAACGTTCCATCTCGGCATCGGGTCACAAAAGCAGTGTGGATTTCGCGTCGAAGCTCTCGGTCATCGCAGTACTTCACGATTGGTTCGACTGAGGGGTAGTCAAGCGTCAGAAGCCATCCCACGGTCCCTTTTTCCTTCGCCTTCGCCTCTGCGCGCTTGCGCATCGCCTCTGGCACACCAGAAAGCCGGGCTTCATCAGTAACAATCAGCTCATATTCAGCAGTCGCATCCAGGACATGTTCGCTAAACCTCTGCTCAAGCTGAGCGAGCTCAATCTTGAGTTCCATGAGTTCTTGTTTTCCATCTTTCTCCAAATCTGCGCCAGCGCGTATGAAATCCTGGACAGTTTTCTGAAGATGCCGTTCTTTGATCCCCATGAGCTGAGCGGCCTCTTCGGATTCGGCGTAAGCCTTCACCTTCTCCCAGAGTGATCCGTTGAGGGGCAAACTCGACCAGAACGCTGATATCTCGGGTAGAACCGTGTTATAGGCTTCTCGGAGTTCCGGCGTCTCTGAAACGGATACAAGGTGAGTAGATGGTGCGATCCGTTCACTAAGCCGCCCTCCGATCAACTCTAAGTATCCAATGGTATTATCCCAGGTTGGTTCTGACGTGTCAGACGTAAGCTGATCGATGTCGGCTTGAGCTTCTTGAAGCGCCTGCATGATACCAGGCGCGACATGTTCTGCACGAATTCGGTTGAACGGAATTCGGAAACCTCCAGACAGGAGGGGGTTCGCTGCTTGTGTCATATGTGTTAGTTCGATTTGGGCTCGCTGTATTGCTTTGGGGTAATCAAGGTAAATCAGGCCCGGTGGGTGCTAAAGTGAAGCCCAGATATCTACCCAGGCTCGTGTATCAACGGTATGAGAAGGCTGGCCACGCTATCGTTGAGACACATCGAGGTCACGTTTATTCTTCAGAGGTCTTCACTTAGAGGTGAGCAGGATATGAATGGACATCACCACCATTCTGGCATCGGTGGGATTTCTCGGCACAAGGAAGTAGGGCGCCTTAAATGGGTTCTCGCGATCACTTTGATTTTTATGATCGCCGAGATCGTTGGTGGAGTCCTTTCAAAGTCGTTGGCACTCCTCGCGGATGCGGGTCACATGTTTACCGATGTGGCGGCTCTCTCACTATCACTGTTCGCGATGAGGCTCGCGCAGAGACCACCAAGCAAGATGAAGACTTTCGGCTATGTGCGTCTAGAGATTCTCGCAGCCCTAATCAATGGGGCGACGTTACTGGTAATCGCTGGTTTCATTTTGCTAGAGGCTTGGCAGCGACTGCGCTCACCGGTCGAGATCAATGGGATCGTCATGTTGAGTGTCGCGATGCTTGGTTTGGGGGTGAACGTGGTAGGTGCAGTACTGTTGCGGTCACACGCGCACGGTAATCTCAATATGCGCGGAGCTTATTTACACGTCCTTGGAGACCTGCTTGGATCCGTGGGTGCAATTCTTGCTGGGGTAATTATCGTTACCACAGGCTGGGCTCCGGCAGATCCGATTATCTCTGTGGTCATTGCCTTGTTGATCCTATTCGGCGCGTGGAAGCTGGTACGTGAAGCAGCTGAGGTACTTCTTGAGGCAGTACCCACACATGTCGACATGGACGTAGTACTGGATGCGCTCAGGAGTATCGAGGGGCTGGATGAAGTCCATGATGTACATGTGTGGACCTTAACGAGTGGCTTCGTTGCGCTTTCTGCTCACGGGGTCATCGATGATCCCGCTCAGCATACAAATATCCTGGACGAGGTCCGTACTCGCATGGCTAAGTATGATATCTCACATGTCACGTTTCAGATCGAGATGCGTACGGTGTATCAAATTCCCTCATTGGGGAGTGAGCCATGAAAGACTCGCACCACGTTGACCAGATGATAACCTTCCTTAACCTGCTGGCATCTTATGATATCTACCAAGCGTCATCCCTTAGCTGGTTAGATGATCGGGAGATTGGAGGAAAGAAGAGATGACGAAATCCTTACTCGTGGTGATTCTGGCTTCTTGGCTGGCTCTGCCACAGCCACCCCAAGAAACCCCCGGCCTACTCGTATCGGCAGACTGGCTGAGTGATCATCTGACTGATCCCCAAGTGGTGATTTTGCACGCTGATATGCAGAGAAGTCGTTATGAGGCTGGACACATTCCAGGGGCACATTTTCTTGACATGAACCAGATCGTATGGGAAGGGGACCCTGCGTGGGGCACGGAAATGCGTTCGCTTGCTGAGATCAATGACGCACTAGCAATGGGCGGAGTTTCAGAGGGTCAGCATATCGTCGTGTATGCTTCGAATCCTCTTTTCGCTGCAAGGGTATTTATGACACTCGAAGTCATGGGGCTCCGGGGTAGTGTATCTATGCTGGACGGTGGTTTCGGAGGATGGCAGGAGGATGGGCATGAGATTTCAATTGAGGCACCGACGTTCAATCGAGGCTCCATCTCTTTGATGGCGCAGGATGATATTCTTGTTACCGCTGATTGGATTCATCAGAGACTAGCTGATCCACGTACTGCGCTCGTCGATGCAAGGCCAGACGACGAATACACCGGCGAGGATGGGGGCCTGGGTGGAACCGCACATCCGGGTCATATCCCAGGCGCGGCCCAGATGTATTGGGAAGAACTCGTGGTAAGCAGGCAATCACCGACGGTACATGATCTTGACCAGCTAACAGAGCTTTTTGTCTCTGCCGGTGCGGAGGAAGGCGACACAGTCGTCGCTTACTGCATGGTAGGATGGAGGGCGAGCTTCACATACTTCACTGCCAGGTTGCTGGGTTACGAAACAAAATTTTACGATGGTTCCTGGCGAGATTGGGGAACAAGGGAAGACCTTCCTTACGTTTTGGGCAGGTCGCCAAGATAATCTCACGGGGGCTGGACCTCCTGGCTGTCACTGTTCACTTTCTGGTCCCTCTCACATTATTGCTGAGACCATAGATTCGGAGTCCCCGTATGCATCCGCTTCGTCTTTTCGCAGTTGTAGCGCTTCTTGGTTTTCCCATACAGGCCCAACAGATTCCCACGCCTGAATCTGTTCTCGGCTTTCCCGTCGGTACCGACTTCGAACTCGCGACATACGAGCAGTCCCTCGAATATTTTCAGCAGCTAGCCGCTGTATCGGACAGGGTGGAGCTTAGGGAGGTTGGCCGCACGAGTTACGGTCGACCGTGGTACATCGCTCTAATTTCGTCTGCGGAGAACCTGCGGGATGCGGAGAGGTACCGTGAGATCGCACACAGGCTAGCGTATCCTGCCGAAGGCATGACCGCGAGGGAAGCACGTCAGCTCGCGATGGACGGTAAGGCGATCGTTCATATTGATGGTGGCCTACACGCTACCGAGGTCGCGCATGCTCAGCACACCATCCAGCTGGCTTATGATCTCGTGACTGGCGACTCAAACCCTGAGATTGCAGCCATCCTGGACAACGTGATTCTTCTGCTTTGGTTCAGTATCAATCCTGATGGTCAGACGATGGTTTCGGAC
>DCAZ01000047.1:2047-3006 GCA_002313925.1 Gemmatimonadales bacterium UBA1120 | reverse complement strand
ACAGAATCTGTGACCACTAACGTGGTAATCACTGCCAGTGAGATGTGAAGTAGAGCAAGGTGTTTCTTCATGATGCCTCCGAACTGGTTTTCATAACCTAACCGAGCATTGTAGGGAGATATTATCGAACCTGCTTGTCCCATTCGCCAAGAGGTGTCATGGATTCGAAGGTTTCCTCGAGTGCGGATATCACCAATGGCCAGGTTGTTGTGGATGGTGAGACCATCTCAAAGTGTCCAGAGTCTGGGAGGTCGACGATTCGAACATCCTGTGTTCCTACCGTTATGGCACGGTGGTAATAGGACCGCCCAGGGGGTGCCCAAACGAAGTCTTGTCCGCCGATAAGGAGTGTTTGTGGCACGGAAATCGGAGCAAGCTGCATGGGAGAAGCAGCCTGGTATCGCTCAGGGTGCTCCGCGGGTGTTCCCCCCATGAGACGTCCGACCGCGTTGCCGCACGACCCGCGTTCTTCGAGCCCTTCCAAATCTGCCGCCGGGGCCAATGCGAATACTGCTTGCACGGGAAGTGGCTTGGGAGTGTATAGGACGCTCTGGTCATCGACCTTGCCTCGAGCCGCAGCCCATAAAGCGAGTGCCCCTCCTGCCGAGTGTCCTGCAACAACCACCCGGCTTAGGTCTAGACTATACGGTTCTGCAATTTCGCGGAGATGATCGATCCCTTGTCCCACGTCAAGATATGTGCTCGGCCAGCCACCTCCCTCGTCACCAAGTCGCCGATATTCGATGCTCCACACTGCATAACCAGCCTCGGTTATGGCTACCTCAGTTTGCCCTACGTGTTGTATGTCGAAGGCCGATAACCAGCAGCCACCGTGAATGAACACGACTATAGGATGTGGGCTAGCACCCGTCGGAAGCCGTAGATTGCCAAATTGCTGGGGCCCCGGGCCGTACGAAATACGATGGTCTGGCGGGGGCGATTGCCATTCCAGTACCTCA
>DCAZ01000047.1:0-1647 GCA_002313925.1 Gemmatimonadales bacterium UBA1120 | reverse complement strand
GTTGCTTGCTTTAGTCTAGCCATCTTCTGTGATCCTTATTCTAGGTCCCCTAAGGGGTCCGAATGACTATTATTGATACTCTTTCGGCTATCGAGCTATACCCGAAGTCAGACGCATACATGAGCAGAGAGCTGGTTTGACCGACCAAGGTACGTTGGGATTCGAGAGCGCACGCGCCGAGGCAGAGCGTTTGCGCGAAGAACTGCACCACCATGCCCATAGTTACTACGTCGAAGCACGACCGGAGATCAGCGATACTGAGTACGACCGGCTATTCAAGAGCTTACTAGAGCTAGAAAAGAATCATCCTGAGCTTTGCTCACTTGATTCGCCGACTCAGCGCGTTGGTGCTGAACCCCAAAGTAAGTTCAAAACAGTAGCTCACACAGCTCCATTGCTATCTCTCGACTCGACACAAGACGTCGATGAACTTCGTCGCTTTGACGATAGGATTCGTAAGGCACTCGGAGAGGGCCATGAGCCCACATACATCATCGAGCCAAAGCTAGACGGTGCCTCGATCGAACTCATATACGAGGACGGCGTGCTAACACGGGCAGTTACCCGAGGGAACGGACGTGAGGGTGAGCAGATCACCGATAACATCCGAACGATTTCGTCGGTTCCACTTCGACTTCGTACTGAGGATCGAGTTGCACCCGAGCTGCTTTCTGTGAGGGGTGAGGTGATCATGTACATCTCAGAATTTCAGGCCTTCAACGCTCGTTTGGTTGAGGCCGGTGGCGAACCGTATGCGTCTCCCAGGAACTCTGCCGCTGGCTCAGTACGCCAACTTGACTCGCATGTCACCGCATCTCGGAAGCTGGATCTCTTAGTCTATGATATTCTCGCAATAGAGGGTTCTGGGTTTAAGAGTGATACAGACGGTATAGAAGCAATCCGGCATTGGGGGTTTAAGGTTCCTGACCGCATACAAACAGGAAGAACGGTCGAAGATATTCTTGAATACCACACCGGGTTTGCTACCGATCGTGAAGGTTTGGATTATGAGATTGATGGGATCGTAATCAAGCTGGACGACCTTTCAGCTCGCTCGGCGATCGGTGTTACTTCACATCATCCTCGATGGGCCTTGGCCTTCAAGTTTGAGCCACGGCAGGAGGTCACCCGGATCGATAAGATTGAGGTCAACGTTGGCCGCACGGGGGTGATTACGCCGGTTGCTGTGCTAGATCCCGTAGTGGTTGGTGGCGTTACCGTATCTCGAGCGTCTCTTCATAATAGAGAGGAGCTTCGCCGGAAGGATTTACGTGAAGGGGATACGGTACGCATCCAGCGAGCTGGGGACGTGATACCTCAGGTCGTGGAGGTGATTGCACATGAAAAGGATCGAGCTCGCCCATTTGAGATGCCGACGGAGTGTCCTGTATGCAGTACGCCAGTGCAGGAGGAAGGTCCGCGCATAAAGTGCCCCAATCGATTTGGATGTTCGGCTCAACTCCAGGGCCGCATCATACACCTAGCTTCTAGATCTGCCTTAGATATCGAGGGTCTTGGGGAAGAGACAGCCGCTTTACTTGTTACCGAAGGATTGGTGAGCAGCCTAGCGGAATTATTCGATATATCTCCTGAGCAGCTTGTAGAATACGAAGGCTTCGCTGAAAAATCTGCGGCCTCTTTGGTAGA
>DCAZ01000046.1 GCA_002313925.1 Gemmatimonadales bacterium UBA1120 | reverse complement strand
AAGCGCGCAAAGGACGTGTAGAAGGGCAAGGAAACGCTGAGTATCTCTTTCGGGTTCGCCGACCCGGTTCGATGCTGCTGTAGACCATATCGTTGTTCCAACCACCAGGCCTAACCCGACAAGTACCAACGGTGCTCGGACCAAGAATAGGTCGTGGAAAACCCGCTCGCCCAGAAAGACAGAACAGAGCCCGGTGACTAGAAGCCCTGTCAATTTCGGAGTTCTTACTCCCATCGTTTGGCCTCCAAGACTTTCGTGGCCAACAACAGGAAGAAATACGTCACCGCGAGGTAGTAGAAGACGTCACGCGTGTGAAGAAGACCTTGCTGGAAGCCTGAAAAATGCCGTCCGTGAAGAGCAAGCGCAGATAGCACCCGAGACATCGGCGGATCAACAACAGTGGAGAGGGGCCAGAACAAGAACATGACAGCAGTAATTCCAGCTCCGACAGCTGTCGCGACGAGTTGACTTCGAGTCAGCGAAGTCGCAAACATACCGATCGCAAGAACGGCTGCTCCAAGTAACACGAGACCGCTATACCCGACTAGGATCTGGGCAATCGATACCTTTCCGTTTACGACGATCATCAGTGGCATGTATAGCGTACTGAGCGTGATCCCGGTGATGAAAACAAGCGCAGCCAAGAACTTGCCGAGCACAATTTCCCAATCTCGGACAGGCGAAGTGTTGAGCAGAACTTGAGTACCCAGCTGGCGTTCCTCAGCGATGAGACGGACGGAGAGCACCAAGGAAGCGATCACGGTTAAGCCACTAGTGGTATAGAAGAAGATCGCGAGTACCTGTCCTGAAACTCGCGCCTCAGTGTCAGGGCCCAGTGCTTGAGTGTAGAACAATAGGCCATCAAGCATGAGTACCGTGGCTGCCAGGATATAGCCCACCGAGGACCTGAGGTACGCATTGATTTCGCGTTGGAAAATCACACGTAGACCGTTCATCTCAGTTGACCTGCTGTCCGAGTAACTCGACAAAGATGCTCTCTAGCTCGTTAGAACCCAGCTCTAGACGAACCACATCATGCCCGGATTTTACAAGACTCCTGCTGAGGCTCCCTCGGCAGTCGGTCGGACTTTGCACTGAGAGCGTCAACAATTGGTCATCCTGCTGAACCATTTCTACGCTGGTGATATCGGGCAGCCCTTGAACAAAGTGGACCAGGTCCTCGGCCCGGGTATCGGGTGCCATACGCGCACCAAGCATGATCCGATACGTGCCCGACAAGTCAGCAGAGATCTCGTCCTCAGAGCCCGAAGCGATAAGCTCACCTTGATTCAATACGAATACCCGATCACATGTTTGGCTTATTTCAGTGAGCACATGGCTGGATACTAAGATCGTATGTTCTTCCTTAAGTCTCATGATAAGCCCACGCAACTCTAGTACCTGAACCGGATCAAGACCTTTTGTTGGCTCATCCAAAATCAATAGCTCAGGCTTATGTATGATCGCCTGGGCGATGCCAACACGTTGGCGATATCCATGGGAAAGGTTTTGAGTGAACTCGTCATGCACAGACGTCAATTGTGTGTATTCCTCAACTTCGCGCACGCGGTTGTCCACCCTATCCGGATTAAGTCCCTTGATCTGCCCGACGAATTTCAGGTACTCCCCGACAGCCATGTCTCTGTAGAGAGGAGGAGTTTCCGGAAGGTAGCCTATCTTTTTTCGGACTTCGTGAGGATTTGCTGCAACATTAATACCTGCGATCTCAACTTCACCCGTAGACGAGCGTAGATCAGTAGCAAGTATCCTGAGGAGTGTGGTCTTACCCGCACCGTTCAGACCCAAAAAGCCCACTGCACCACCCGGCTGTATCTCGAATGAGACAGGTCCGAGTGCTCTCTTTTCGCCGAAGTACTTCCTGACCTCAGTGAGTTGAATCATATGCCACCAGCACTTCAGAGCGACCTGAGAAAACGCAGCACCATCATTTGCGCTTGAGGAGCGAGTCCCTGGAACCGAACCCGGGCTAGTATCGCTTCACCCGAATGTCGATCGATAACCTCAACAAGATCCGTCACACTCCCGTCATGAAGGAAGTGCTCACGATATCTGAGACCCCAAAGGGGAGGGGTACGGAACTCTCCTGGAAGAGCATCGGAACCACAAAGGTCCCCTGCTCCATTCCCAAAGTCGTGCAACAAGAGATCAGAGTAGAGTCTAATGACCTGGTCCCTGAGTACTGGTTCTTCTGCGTTCCCCGTACGGAGTTCAGGACGGTGGCACTGAGTACATCCGATCTGATCAAAGAGCGCTTCACCCTGGGATACACTGTCCGCCGCTGGCCCACGACCCAAGAACTCTGGAGCAGGCGCTCCCAGAAAGCGGACATAGTCCGTTAATAGACCCAGTGTCTCAGCATCGATCTCTGGATCAGGCATCGGGTCTACACCCTCTGGAATAGGTACGCCATTCCTAGCCTCTTCTTCCGGATATCTAGGGGTCGTGAAACCGAGCTCAAATCGGAGAGCACTCTCAACAAAATCCTCTACGCTCGCTGCATCACCCTTGCGGCCAAACCTAGCTGAGCGTTGATCAGCCATGCGTGGCAGCCTCCCGGAAATACCGTCCCCGTCCCGGTCTTCTGGATCAGCGATGGACAATAGAACCGAATCCGGAATCGCCTCAATAAGACCCAGGCCAAAAAGAGATGGGGCGGTAACATAACCGCTGGCGGTGGCTTCCAGCGGAATCTCTTCAGCTCCAAACCCGTGGGCAGCAAAAAGCTCAGTCACCCGAAGCTGAATATTGTCACCACCCAAGGCCTCAAGGCGATCACATCGACCGTCCATGAATCGTGTCGCTTTCAAGACCCGGACTGATGCGGAACTCGCTCCACCAACGGTCGGCCTATCATGGCAACTACTGCAGCGGTCCTGGTTGTAAAGAGGCCCCAGGCCTTCGTCTTGTGTCGCAATACGTTCGAATAAGGCTCGACCCAGCAAGAAACGGCCTCTGTTTGCATCGGATAAAGCAGGTATGGCTTCCCCAGGTAGGATGGCTGAAACAGGTGCATCAGATGCAGTGCATGCAGCCACAGCAAAGATCGCCGAGACGGGCAGGGCCTTTTGAATGATCCACCTTGCACTGCTAAAGCTCGATTCTGTCTTCATTGAGGACCCGAAGGTTCAACACCTTCCAATAAACTTCGAACTCTTAACAACGCTTTAGGGATGCTGGACTCAACCAGGGCCCAATCCACTCGCTCTAGCAACCACGCCTCGAAGAGTGGCCTCAAATTGGCGGTTACGCCGCGCCGCGATACTAACCCCTCCATATATCGAGTGAGGTTTGACCTCTCTGGTGCCGCGGTCTCATCGATGGCCAACTCCTGATGCCACTGGCGAACATCTGCCCGGTGATTTTCTTCCAACTGGATTAGTATTTCTTCACTAAGTTCCAGCCCTCTCTCTCGGGCATCACTCAGTCGTATCCCTCGAACCGCAAGTTGTTCAACGAATGCTTCTAGAGACCCCTCAGGTGCAGCGATCATCTCGCGGCGGGCAGCCGAAGGAAGAGCAAGTACATACCTAGCCACCATTGCTCCTGAAAGAGTTCCGCCCTGCCAAGATCCGAGCAACAAATCGGTCCCAAGCCATGCTGAAGGGTCACCAGCGATTCCTCGTAGGCTCGTAATTGCATCTGCGGATACGAGCCAACTTCTTTGCACCAACAGTCCTTGATCGGACTTTTCTTCACCTTCGGCTAGAAAGCGGTCTCTGAGGTGCAGCGCATAAAGGTCAGATACCTCTTCCAAGCTTGGGCGATGTAGGATATGAAATCCTCGACTGGTTTGGGTTACACCGGATACCTGTCCGGGCTGAAGTTGGAAAGCGACCCTGTCTAATTCTGGAGGTAATTCACCGCGGACCAGGAGCCCGAGAAGCCCACTGGCTTCCCTTGTGTCAGGATCTTCACTTTCTGATACCGCAGCGCTCCAGCTACCACCTGCTATGAGTTCATCCAGAATACGCTGGGCGGTGCGACGTTGAAGTGCCCTCTCTTCTTGAGTGGTCTCCGCTCCCACTCGTCGTAATACGTGAGCCAATAGACGATAGGAACCGTCTCGGAAGAAGCGCTCAGCCACGCTGGAGTCTACCACTACGGTTTCCCCGAGCCTCTCTTCTCGCTCCTGTTGGAGGATGGCTTCGTCACGTTCTAGCCAAGTCGAGAAGCGAACTACTTCCTCTCCATCAGAAAGATTTTCCTTACTGGAAACTTGAGCGATCGCAGCCGCCCCAACCCAGTGCCGCACTAAATCTTCCACTGCCGCTGAATCGAGGGGGAATGGCTGGGCCAGAACAAGAAGATCCGCTAGTCGAGTTTCCGTCAAAGTCCAATCTTCAACCCGAGCAACAATGCCACTTTGCGATTCACTTACACATCCGGTAAGCACAAGCAATACAACAATGAGAGATCTCTTTGAAACAATCCGCATCTTGCCACTCATCGGATCTTGGTTGAAACCTCTCGGGAGTTTGACACTTGCTAATCCCAAAGCGCGCCGACCACTATGCGCTGGCCTCCCAGATCGGTCTTCGTGTGCCATCATGCACTTCCCAGGCGAGCAGTTATCGACATCCGGCGAATCTCTCTCCATCTCCCATTCGTCACACAACATCTGTAGGGAACGTTATCTACCTAAACATCAAGGATAAAGTCGGCAATCGCCGTTCCGATGAGTCAGGGGAGATTTGCTGGGATGGAACATGTAGATTCTATACCAGCAACCTTCGTTTTCCTACACCAATATTTGGACCCTGACACGGTGAGCCACTTCGGTCATCATTAAGCCTAGAAAACCTGAAACTCACTCCGGGAGCTATAGTGCAGGAGAAGAGACCTGACCCCTTCGGGGCGCTTACGACTACCGACCTCCCTGAGGGTCCTACATCCTTCTATCGCTTAGAGAAGCTTGAGAAGGAAGCGATCATCAGCTCGCTAGATCGCTTGCCTTTCTCAATACGCATCCTGCTTGAGAATACCCTGAGACATGCCGGCGGACGATACGTTTCCGAGGAGCATGTACTGGCCGTGGGCCAGTGGAGTCCTGAGAAATCCGGCGCCGATGTTCCTTTCATGCCGACACGCGTTGTGCTACAGGACTTTACCGGTGTTCCGGCAGTGGTCGACTTAGCGGCGATGCGTGACGGACTGAAGGCGTTGGGTGGCGATCCTCAGCGAATCAACCCGGTCGTTCCCGCTGACCTCGTAATTGATCACTCGGTCCAGGTAGACCACTTTGGTTTCGCTGACGCTTTCCGGCTCAATGTCGAGCGGGAATTCGAGCGAAATCGGGAACGGTACACCTTCCTCCGCTGGGCAGCGGAAGCGTTTGATAATTTCTCTGTCGTACCGCCTGGTACAGGAATCGTTCACCAGGTGAATCTCGAGTACCTCGCTTCCGTCGTTCACCGGCGAGAGCACGAAGGTACCTGGCTCGCTTACCCTGATACGGTGGTTGGCACCGACTCACATACAACGATGATCAACGGCTTGGGTGTCGTGGGTTGGGGAGTAGGGGGGATCGAAGCAGAAGCTGTTGTTCTCGGGCAACCGTATTACATGCTGCTACCCGAGGTTGTGGGTGTGAAGCTCACGGGAACACTTCCAGAGGGAGCAACAGCAACAGACCTGGTGCTGCGTGTGACTGAGATGCTTCGCGAACACGGTGTCGTGGGCAGCTTTGTGGAATACTATGGTGCGGGACTCAGTAACTTGTCTCTGCCTGACAAGGCTACCTTGGCCAACATGTCACCCGAATACGGTGCAACCATTGGTTTCTTCCCAGTTGACCAAGCCACACTGAACTATCTACGCGGTACAGGACGCTCAGAGGAAATGGTTCAGCGTATTGACCGGATCTCGAAGGAACTCGGGCTGTTTCGTACTGATCAGACACCCGACCCCTCATACACCTCTGACCTCGCACTCGATCTCTCAACCATAGAGCCGAGCCTAGCGGGACCAAGGCGGCCCCAGGATCGAATCAGGATGGAGGACATGCGAGCTCAGTTCAAGCAGGATTTACCGGGGCTCGTTCCGGCTGGATTCACGCTCCCAGATGGCACAAGCGAACCAGAACAGTGGGAAGGCGAGAGCCTGATCGGTGGCCAGGAACGCGCAACGGCAGTAGCAGAAATGGGTGCACCAAGTCGGGCCTCTATGGTCGAGACCGACGACGGTGATTATGAAATCGGGGATGGTACAGTTGTCATCGCCTCTATAACGAGTTGCACCAACACTTCAAATCCATCAGTAATGGTCGGGGCGGGTTTACTAGCCAAGAGAGCGGTTGAGCGGGGACTCAACATCAAGCCCTGGGTTAAGACCGCGATGGCTCCAGGCAGTGGAGTCGTGACTGACTACCTTACCGAGTCCGGGCTCTTACCCTATCTGGAGGCACTGCGTTTCCACGTTGTCGGATACGGCTGCATGACGTGTATCGGAAACAGCGGTCCTCTCCATGAAAAGATCCAAGAAGCTGTAGAGCAAGAAGGGCTGGTCGTGACTTCTGTACTATCCGGAAATCGCAATTTCGAAGCTCGTATTCACCCACTTGTCCGTGCTAACTACCTCGCATCACCAGTGCTCGTAGTTGCTTATGCTCTCGCAGGAAGAGTTGATATTGACCTTTACAATGAGCCCCTAGGCCACGACCAAGAGGGGCGTCCAGTTTTCCTTTCCGATATATGGCCGTCACAGGAAGAGGTTCGAGATACCGTCGCCAATGCATTGAAACCCGAGATGTTTACGAAACGCTATTCTTTAGTAACAACAGGAGACGAGAACTGGCAGGCACTTCCACTTCCAGAAGAAGGCACCCTGTATGAGTGGGATGAAGCCTCAACCTACATTTGCAGGCCACCGTTCTTTGATGGTATGGAGCTTGAAGTTCCTCCTGGCAATGACATCCAGGGAGCGCGAGTACTCGCGCTGCTCGGTCACTCCGTTACAACTGACCACATCTCCCCAGCAGGAGCGATCCCCAAATTAGAACCAGCTGGGTCGTACTTGCGGGAAAACAATGTTGAGGTCAAAGACTTCAACACCTTCGGTTCGCGTCGCGGAAACCATGAGGTCATGATGCGTGGCACCTTCGGCAACGTGCGCATCAAGAACCTTCTTCTCGAAGGCCAGGAAGGTGGCCATACAATCCACTTCCCTACCGAAGAGGTTGTGCCGATCTATGAAGCCGCAATGCGATATCGTGATGCCGGAACACCGTTAGTGATACTCGCGGGGAAGGAGTATGGGACCGGAAGTTCACGTGACTGGGCAGCTAAAGGCACCGACCTCCTGGGTGTCCATGCGGTCATAGCAGAAAGCTACGAGAGGATTCACAGGAGTAACCTCGTCGGGATGGGGGTCTTACCCCTCGAATACGAAGACGGGGCTACCGCTGAGAGCTTGGGACTTACCGGGCACGAAACCTTCGATATTTCTGGTGTAGCCGATGGACTAGAGCCAGGCGATACAGTCGAGATTGTAGCCACCAAGACTGATGGGGCTAGAACTCGCTTCACCGCGAAAGCCAGACTCGATTCAGACATCGACGTCGAGTATTACTACAACCGCGGCATACTCCAGACTGTTCTCAGAAAGATGGCCAGAGGCGAGATGTGATGGTGTCCGCTTGTTGCTGCTCCCGTAAAGCAAGAGGAGGCCCCAGCACCTCGTGTAGGATAACCGCCCTCCTTAGCGCTTCGCGGTCCATCAATCCAAGCTGACTTCTCACAACTGAGGGATCATCTGCTAAAGAGACCAACCCATGCTGGATGGATGGCGTTCGCGTAGATGGATCAGTGCCATACTCTGGGTGTGTGCTATGGATCGGGTGGACTGATGGGTCGGGCTGGGGCTTTCGACTCGTCCGAACCGGCTCCCGCTGCGGCAGAGGTGTCTCCTCAACCGGAGCCGGTTCTGGAAGTCTCATCGCACCAGTGATCTCCTCCCAAAGGTCAGCCGGTAAAATCTCAGTGGCCTTGCGTTCTCTTCCAGAGTCGCGGGCAAGTGGCTCTTCACTCCAAACCTCTTCTTCTTCCTGATCCCAGTCCAGCGCCACCGGTTCCCGAGCACGCTGGTTCTTCTGCTTCCTACGGAACAGCCTCCCAAAAACAAACCACAGGAACAGCCCGAGGTAGAGTAGAGTTTCAATATCCATCGATACGCGCGCTTACTCTGTTTCTGATGTGGTTGTGGTTTCGTCGTCCTGGCCAGCGATGGATGTACGCATCGCCGTGTCCGCCTCGATATTGCCGTAGCGCATGTAGTCCATCACACCGAGATGGCCCTCTCGGAATGCGTCGGCCAGTGCGAGGGGCACCTGTGCCTCAGCCTTTACGACTTCCGCCTTCATCTCAACTACTAGGGCCGTCATCTCTTGCTCCCGGGCAACGGCCATCGCACGTCGCTCTTCCGCCCGCGCCTGAGCTACCCGCTTATCAGCTTCTGCCTGATCGGTCTGGAGTTCTGCCCCGATGTTCTTACCCACATCGACATCCGCGATATCGATAGACAGAATCTCGAAGGCCGTACCCGAGTCGAGCCCCTTCGAGAGAACCATCTTCGAGATCGCATCCGGATTCTCGAGCACATTCGCATGTGTATCTGCTGAACCAATCGTGGATACGATGCCCTCCCCCACTCGGGCGAGAATCGTCTCTTCACCGGCACCCCCAACGAGGCGGTCGATGTTTGCGCGCACCGTGACACGGGCGATCGCTATAAGCTGAATCCCGTCTTTTGCCATCGCCGCTACTTTCGGAGTATTGATGACCTTTGGGATGACGGAGACCTGTACCGCTTCGAGAACATCCCGACCAGCTAAGTCGATAGCGGCTGCCTGGTTGAAGCTGAGGGCGATTGACGCTTTATCCGCACTGATAAGCGCACCTACAACACGGTCAACCCGACCGCCTGCCAAGTAATGCGCTTCAAGCTCGTTGATGTCCAGGTCGAGCCCGGCCTTGGTCGCCGTGATCAGCGGACGAACTATACCGGGCGGCGAAACCTTGCGCAGCCTCATTCCAATGAGCGAACCGATCCCAACTTTGACACCTGCTGAGCCCGCCTCGATCCACAGGCGAACCGGGACCGCCCAAAGGATGATCGAGATAAAAATGAATATCCCGAAACTGAGGATCACCGGAAAAATAAATGCC
>DCAZ01000048.1 GCA_002313925.1 Gemmatimonadales bacterium UBA1120 | reverse complement strand
GCCTTGATCCCGCGCGCTTCCAGCGCGCCTCCAAAGGTTCCTAATAGTCAACCGCCAGTTGAGGCAATCACATAGTCCAGCGTGGTGGTGATTTCACGTTCGGGCTCCACACCGTAGTGCTCTTGGATTGCACCGTGAACACCAAACTCGACTGGCCCTTCATGAGCTGGAAGCCAGGCGTGGCGGTGTGGGCCTTTGATACGCACAATCTCAATAGCAGAGGTATATACAACGTCAGACATGGGTGTACTCCCTTAAGGTCGAGCGCATCGTACAGCTCTGTCAGGTACCCAGGCAACAGCAGGCACAAAACCCTATTTCAGAGCTTAAGGCTTATTCGCAAATCACCCTGACCTATTTGCAGAGCAATATATTCGGTTTATCTTCGGTTTCTGCGCTTCGGAATCAAATGAGCTGAGCCCACAAACGTGGGGACAAAGTAATTTAAAGCACTCGGTGATGTGCCGGGTGGGTATGTGCGGAGATCAAGGATCCGGTGATGAACCCTTACATCGAGCTGCACTGTCATTCTGGCTTTTCTTTCTTGGATGGTGCGTCCCACCCAGAGGAGTTGGTCATGCGTGCGGTTGAGCTTGGCTACCCAGCCTTGGCTCTGACTGACCATAATGGCCTTTATGGTTCAATGGAGTTTGCGCAGGCAGCGCGCCTGTCCGGTCTCCAACCGATTACTGGTGCCGAGGTCACTCTCCGTGAGTGCTTTCCGAATGTGGAGGAGCCTAAAGATGGTCACCATGTCACTCTCCTGGCCGAATCCCCTTCCGGTTACTCCAACCTGTGTCGGCTTCTGACCGAAGCACACATGGGCTCGGAACGGGGTGACGCTCGACTTCCACTATCCTCTCTACTGGAGCTTTCCGAAGGATTAATCCTACTCACTGGATGTCGAAAAAGTCCGATCGCAGCAGCACTCGAATCTTCCGTAGCTGAAGCAGAAACGTTGACAAAGCAATTCGTGCAATCCTTTGGTCCCGGAAATGTCTTTGCTGAATTGCAGGACAACTGTGTCAAGGGAGATGCGTCCCGTAACAAAACACTTGCCCGCCTCGCGGGCCGTCTGGGGCTCGGAGTTGTCGCCACAGGAAACGTCCACTATCACAGGCCAGAACGGCATCAGCTCCAAGATATACTGGTCTCGATCAAGAACAGGACTACACTCGAAGGCGCTCACAGAGCGCGCCGGGCAAACCGTCTCTTCCATCTTCCGGAACCCTGGGAGATGCAGCACCGTTTTGAAAATCGTCCAGAAGCGCTTACGAACACGCTTCTGATCGCCGAACGTTGTGCCGCCTTTGACCTGACCGAAGACCTTGGGTACGAGTTTCCCAACTTTGAAGGATCCGATCATAGCGATGCTCTTAAAACACTCGCTGCAATTTGTAAGTCCAAGATCTCCACGCTGTATGAACCTGGAGGCACTGAGATAAAAGAGGCTGAGGAACGCCTACATACCGAACTCGCCCTCGTAGATCTGCACGGACTCGCAGGATTTTTTCTCGTCTACCGTGATATCATGTCACTGGCTAATGAGGTTGCGCGGGAAGTTCGTGGAGATACCCCTCGGGCCCGATCTGGCCTACCCCCAGGCCGAGGCCGAGGCTCTTCAGTATCGTCAATTATCTGTTATTTGATCGGACTCTCTCACATTGACCCGGTAAAGAACGACCTCTTCCTAGGCCGCTTCCTTAACGAGGCACTCCGAAACGTCCCTGACATTGACCTAGACTTTCCAAGAGACATCCGAGAGAAACTGATTCTTCGTGTCCACGAAAAGTACGGATATAACCATACGGGGCTCGTTTGTACTTTTCCGACATACCGGCTTCGTTCGGCAGTCCGCGAAGTTGGGAAAGCACTCGATCTCCCCATTGGTGAACTCGAAAAGCTATCCAAGCTTGCTGAGCACCGCTCAGCCTCCATGCTTGCTGAGGAGATCAGCGCTCTGCCTGAGTTTAAAGCACGCGCAGATGCTCATCTCTGGAGACTGCTTGGTGAACTCGCTGAAAACATCTCTGGACTTCCACGCCATATTTCTCAGCACGTGGGTGGAATGATCATCTCAAGCCGTCCGCTCATCGGGATTGTCCCTCTTGAGCCCGCTGCCTGGGAAGGTCGGGTCCTCTGCCAGTGGGATAAGGATTCGTGTGAAGACGCAGGCTTCATCAAGATCGACTTCCTCGCGCTCGGCATGCTCTCGCTGGTTGAGGACAGCATTAATCTGATCGCTCAACGTCACGATAAAGCCCCTGACCTATCACGTATCGATTTCGAAGAAAAAGCGATCTATGATCGCATCTGCTCAGGTGACACTGTCGGCCTGTTCCAGGTTGAGAGTCGTGCCCAAATCCAGATGCTTCGACGTACTTGTCCAAGAAACCTCGCTGAACTTGCTATTCAGGTAGCAATCGTACGACCCGGACCTATCGTGGGTGGTGCGGTAAACCCGTATGTGAAGAGGCGCGAGATAATTCGAGAAAATCCCAACTATGAGATCCCCTACTCCCATCCTCTCTTGGAAGAAGCACTCCGTGAGACACTCGGTGTGGTAATCTTCCAGGACCAGGTTCTCAAAATTTGTCAGGCACTTGCAAATTTTTCGGATGGTCAAGCAGAGGAACTGAGACGTGCGATGAGCCGGAAACGCTCCAAAGAAGCTCTCCTGGCCCACTGGGAAAACTTCCAGAAAGGCGCATTAACCAACGGAGTCGGTGAGGCAACAGCACGTGAAGTATTCGCACAAGTGACAGCTTTTTCCGAATTCGGATTTCCAAAATCCCATGCTACTGCTTTCGGCCTGCTAGCGTACCAATCGGCATGGCTACGCCATCACTACCCGACCGAATTCTATGTTGCACTCTTCAATAACCAGCCGATGGGCTTCTATTCACTCGACGTCCTCGGCCGGGATGCACGCCGCAATGGGATTCAAACACTGCCCCCGCACATAAACAAAAGCGATGTGGTGTGTACCGCCGAGGGAACTGACTTGCGTATAGGACTCGGATTTGTGCGAAACTGGGGGGTTGAAATCGCCGAGCATATCGTCAAGGAACGCAGGCGTAACGGCCCTTACATTTCTCTCACTGATTTCTTACGTAGAACACCGTCCGGGCTCCAGCGGCCCGCGATCGAGAACCTTATCTGGGTGGGTGGCTTTAACGAGTTTGGTCTCACCCGACGCGAACTCCTCTGGCAGGCAGGGCTATGGCTCGGACCTGACACAAACAACAGCTGTAAACGCAGTCGTGATAATCACGCACAGACCGAGCTCGCCTTGGGCAATCCGTATGAGAACCTCTCTTTCCCAGACATTGGAAAAACTGAACAGATGATCGCTGAGTACCAAATGCTCCACTTCTCAACTGAACTCCACCCGCTATCGCTGCTCAAAAATGTCCTGCCGAAAGACACCCTGACCTCTGACCGGCTTCCACTTCTCAGACAAGGGAGCACGGTGCGTGTTGCAGGGCTTGTCACAACACGTCAGCGACCGGGTACTGCTAAGGGGTACGTCTTCGTGTTGATGGAAGATGAACACGGGCCAATCAATGTCATCGTGAGGCCTGATGTCTATAAACGAGACCGAAACGCCGTTCGCATGGAAACGTTTCTGGCCGTAAGTGGCCGACTACAAAAAGATGGCACTACGATTAATGTGATCGCCAACGATGTCCGAGCACTCCGTGTCCCCGGCGCACCTATACACCAGCAGGAACTGCAGAAAAGCTCTTCGCCCGACAACATGGAGTACCCAACTAAACTGAAGCGAACCAGCACGGGTCCTTTCCAATATCTGACAGCCCTACGGCAGAGCCCTCCGGGCATCAAGAGTTTTACTTAAGCCGCAACTCTTAAAACAGCATATCTCTCATGTAATCGATGCTAGAGAAGCTAGCCCCGCGGCCAAAAATTATTGGTGCGGTCTACATCGGGAGTGTATCCATCAGGGTCCACCTCAACTCGTACCACAGACCCAGCTTCACGCGGAATTTCGATCTCATACTGAGTATTGCCCGCAAGCCAGTGCTCCACAGGAATAAACTCTTCTAATTCTTCACCACCTGATGTCCTTATACGCACTGAAGCTGGGAATAGAGCAAACCCTCGGTCCTCAATAACAACAGTCCCCCCTCCTCCTGTGCGTGGCTGGACCAACCCAACCGCGTGATCCAGCTTCCACGTATCGAAGTAGAACGACGTCCAGAACCAATCGAGATCCTGTTCTGCAAAGCGTTCGAATGTGGAAAAAAAGTCCCACGGGGTAGGGTGTTTAAATGCCCACTCCGAAATAAAAGCTCGGTATGCGGCTTCCCACGTATCCTCCCCCATCAACTCTCTTAATGCCACCATTAGTGTAGCTGGTTTAGGGTATGAAGCAGTTCCGTAACCTGGACCTGGCTCATACCAGTCACCATGTCTCATCATGCTTTGCTCAAGTCCCTCTTGAGCTGCATACAAGTAGCCTCTGGCTTCTACCCGATGATGGTCGACACCAGGCCAGAATTCTATGAGGCTCTCGTTCTCTAGGAAGGTGGTCGTGCCCTCATCCATCCACGCGTGTCGTTTCTCATTTGACCCAACGATCATCGGAATCCACATATGAGCAAGCTCATGTGATGTGACGCTGAACAGAGCTTGTGCTTCCCCGCCCTCGTAAGGACCAATAAGCGTCAGCATCGGAAATTCCATCCCACCGTTGATGATGTCCGCACCCTCAACTGATGTCATATGCGGCCAAGGATAGCTGTAACCCGTGTAGGCTGAATGATGTTCAATCGATTGCTTTGCGTATTGCCACTGCTGCGTCCATAGCGGGGCCCTGTTCGGACGCCAAAAGGAGTGGATTAGCACACGGTCATCCTCACCATCCTCATCCCGGTCAGGAACCAGTGCTGAAGTTGCATCCCAGCGCTGTATGTTAGATGTCGTCCACGTGAAATCTCGGACACTATCGGCCGTGAACCGATAGGTCAGCATTCCATCCTCGGGATACGCCGTGACCGTCTCCGCATCTCTTTCAGCCTGCCCCGCAATCATCACTAGTTCGTCTGAGACGGCAGCTTCCTCAAGGCGGTCAAGCGTCAAAGCCGAGAAGACCTCTTCGGAGTTCTCTAGTGAACCGGTAGCCATCACTGTCCAGCCAGCGGGTACCGTCAGGGCAACCGTATAATCTGCGAATCCGTCATAGAATTCTGCATTCCCGAGATAGGGCTCCGCATCCCAAAGTCTGAGGTCGTCAAAAACAGCCATCTTCGGGAACCAGTACGCGACAAAATACATCTCATGATCTGAGTGACCCATTCGGCCTGATCCGTTCTGAGGAAGGGTCACCTCCCAGCCAATCTCAAGTTTGAGTGTGTCTCCTTCCTCAACTGGTAAGCTCGGCCGGAGTTCAAGCAGCGTCCCATCGACTCTATAGCTGGGACCTGCTTCTAAATCCCCCTCATTCAACTCTTCCCCATCCGCAAATACACTAGTCAGAGTTACACCACCGGTGACCTCCTCAGAGTTCGAGCGAGGTGAACCCTCCTTATGAAGGTTCTGCAACAGATACAAGAAAACGCTGGGCAACGTCGCAGGCGCATTGTTTGCATAAAGAATCCGAGCTGTACCCTCTAGATGCCCTGTCTCGGGGTCTAGTGACGCATCTAGATCATATGAGGCCGATTGCTTCCAGTATGAATGGCCCGGACTCCCATCCTCGCTTCTCCAACCCCGAGCGAGTGCTCTCTCGTAGAATTGCGGAAGAATTACTGGTGCCGGGATTGGCCTTAATGAAGAATTATCCTGCTGTACTACCATAGCAGCTGCGGAAGGTGTCGCGGTGAGTATCACCAACGTGCTAACCCCTAGGACACGAGCACCGAACGCGAGTATATGGCCCATCAAATCACGTACCTCCACCTGGTTAAGGTCAGTCTCCATTTAAGGATTTCGCTTTAAATAGAAAGCTACACCTTCCCAATCTATCGACGCGGAGAACATTTCGAAGTAGCGGACCGCCTTCTCTGGACCCATGTATTTTCCCAGTTCTTCACGCACCTCGTTTCCAAATCGCTGCGCGTCTTCCTCGTCACCATTCGCGAGACTTATTCGCACTCTAGTTTCAAGATCATTAAGGCGATCCTGCAGCTCGGTGCAGCGTTTATCAACATCTTCATAAATACCAAAGTGAGTCACCGCAAATCTTTCTGAGCCTAATTGACGGATTTGTGAAAG
Organism: Gemmatimonadales bacterium UBA1120; assembly: GCA_002313925.1. Lineage (GTDB taxonomy): Bacteria > Gemmatimonadota > Gemmatimonadetes > Longimicrobiales > Gaopeijiaceae > UBA1142. The sequence continues at coordinate 2,157 of DCAZ01000048.1, read as the reverse complement.
TGTGTCAGCCCAGGCGCGCAGATCCACTGAAGGTGGTGGTGTCGGAGGATGAGTCGGGCCACCTGCCAGAACAATCCCCATCGAGTCCCCTGAAAAAAGCGTACCATCCCGCTCATCTAGATAAGCAACATGGTGGTCGATGTGACCAGGGGTCGGCAAAGGACGGAGTGCCCTCCAGGGGCCATCCTGACCCGGATACCAAATTCTTATTCGCTCACTCGCGACAGGTCTCATCTCCCCCCATAGGCGATCATGTGCATCTCCGAACGTTCTCCGAGTGCTGGCTACCAAACGCTCGGGATCGACCAAATGCGGTGCTCCATCTTCATGGACATGCACTGTCGCATGCGGAAAGATCTTGCAGAGATCTCCAGTAGCCCCGGCGTGATCCAGATGAATATGGGTCAGTAGTACATGCCGAAGATCTTTACTACCAATTCCATGACCGGCGAGTTCTGATGTGAGCCTTTCAAGTGTGGTCGCCGGACCTGGATCAACGATGGCAGGCTCTTCTCCATCGATCAGATAGCACGCAATCGCACCCTCAAGCCCTAAATGGAGGAGGTCTATACAGACCGGCGTACTCACTGCTTTTTGCTCACCCACGCTCCCCGATGGGTATGTAGTCACGAACATCTGACCCTACATAGATCTGACGTGGTCGAGCAATCCGTTGTTCCGGGTCTCTGAGAAGCTCCTCCCACTGCGCTAGCCATCCAACAGCTCTTGGGATCGCGAAAAGGACTGGGAACATTTCCACGGGGAAACCCATTGCTTGGTAGATCATACCAGAGTAAAAATCGACGTTTGGATACAGATTTCGCTCGACGAAGTAATCCTCATTTAGTGCGATTCTTTCTAGCTCTAACGCGATGTCTAACAGTGGGTTGCGCTCTGTCACCTCAAAAACCTCATCAGCTGTACGCTTGATGATACTGGCACGAGGGTCGTACGCCTTATAAACCCGATGACCGAAGCCCATGAGCCGTTCTTTTTTCGCCTTTACACCCTCAATGAACCCGGGGACATTGTCCAGCGTACCTATACGCTCGAGCATCCTGAGTACGGCTTCGTTAGCACCACCGTGCAAAGGTCCATAGAGGGCCGCCATCGCCCCCGCAAGCGCCGAGTATGGGTCTGTGCCGGAGGAGCCAATGGCACGCATCGTTGTGGTTGAACAGTTCTGCTCATGATCCGCATGAAGGATGAATAAAACGTCGAGGGCTCGCTCCAGTACGGGATTCGGCTTCTCATAGTTTTTGGCTTCAATACGAAACAGCATGTTCAGGAAGTTCGACGTGTACGAGAGTTCATTTTCAGGATACACATAAGGAAACCCGCGAAGACGTCTATAAGCATATGCGGCCATCGTCGGCATCTTTGCTACCAGCCGCACGATCTGCTGCCAGCGTACCGCAGGATCTCTAACATTTTTTGCTTCCGGATAAAACGTGGAAAGCGCACTGACAGCACTAACCATCATCCCCATTGTGTGGGCATCGTAACGGAAGCCCTCTAGCAAATCCTTGAGGTTTTCATGCACGTACGTGTGAGTCGTAACGTCAGACACGAACTCTGCGAGCTCAGTTTCAGTTGGCAACTCTCCCTTAAGTAGCAGGTATGCGACTTCCAAATGGGAACTCTTCTCCGCAAGCTGTTCGATCGGGTACCCACGGTAACGGAGGATCCCCTTACCCCCGTCGATATACGTCACTGTGCTAAAGGTTGATGCGGTATTAGTGAACGCAGGGTCGTATGCCATCATCCCGAAGTCGCTTTCTTCGACCTTGATCTTTCTCAGATCCATGGCCCGAATAACGTCACCATCCAGGATATCGACCTCGTAGTCTCGCCCTGTCCGGTTATCGCGGATCGAAAGAGTGTTCTTCGGTTCGGTTACATTATCGCCCATCGTTTCTCCAGCGAAGCTGCCGCCTTTAGTTATATCTCTCTGTCAGGGTCAAGCAGCTCAGTTGCCTCAATAGCCCTTTATTATATAGACGTGTAGAGGACCTCCCAAGGGGATGAAGGACAGCACGATTCATCTGTCACGGATTATACCCTGCCAGCGGCTGCTCCAGCCAACACGGCTTTCGACCTTCGATTTTACGGGAGTCCCTGAGTGACTTATATACAAGGGGTCGCGCTTAAGCTGTA